>NZ_JADBUB010000012.1:0-63391 GCF_020245865.1 Microcystis sp. M169S2 | reverse complement strand
CCCCTGAAGCATTAGAAACCATGGCCAGTGCTGGCAGCGAGGGAATTGCCCCGATGGGAGGAGCAGAACTCGCGCCCGTGCCTGTCGAGCAACTAGCTTCTCAGGGGGGCGCTGCCGCTTTCACCCTCTTCTCCCCTGAAGAATTAGAAACCATTGCCAGTGCTGGCAGCGAGGGAATTGCCCCGATGGGAGGAGCAGAACTCGCGCCCGTGCCTGTCGAGCAACTTACGTCATTGGCAAGTGGAGAGATCGCTCTGCCGCCTCTACCAGAGCTACCACAAGAAGACTAGGAACCATTTCTAACCTAGTAGTCTGTCAAGATTGAATTGAGGGATAAATTTCCCCCTGCTTCCCCTACCCCCTCTGCTCCCCCTGCTTGTCTCAAACCCATCACTTTAAAATTGACAGAGTCCTAGTGTGGAACGTTCTACCACTGCTTTTAAGCGACAAGGGTGGGTTAGGCGACAATTAGCATTCAAACTCAATCAAAATTTATCAATCCAACCTAACTCACCGTGCAAGCTTTTGTAATGCCATATACATTTTACCCGATAATGCTGGGAGAGCCAGTAGAGATAGGACAACAATTGGCAGGGTCGAAAAGTGAGGCAAGCAGGGAGTTATTTTTGTCCGCCTTCTCAGAATTGCCAAGTCGTGTCGGCAAATTTAATAGTGAGGTTAAAAAGTCGATGAAAATTCAATTCCAACAGTCAGGAGGATTTGCTGGCTTGATCAGGGGATGTGAAATTGATACCCAATTACTCTCCCCTGACGAAGCTGCCCAATTGCAGTCCTTAGTCAGGCAAAGTGGCATCTTGCAATTGCAAAGCCAGAGGACAGAAAATGCTGCCGATCTCTTTAATTATGAGATCGTCATTGAGACTGAGGACGGAAATAGATATAGTATTTCCTCCGACGATAACTCCTTACCTCAAAGTGTCAAGCCTTTGCTTGAGTATCTTCAAAGTCAGTGCCAACCGATTCCCTTAAGGTAAGGTAGGTCAAGAGAAGGGGATTGAAGGGCTACGATTCTTAAAGAATTTTTTGCTCGTCAGATTAAGCAATTTCTCGAACCCGATCTAGATCCTCTGGGTAAAACAATTATTGACTGCTGTCTCTCCGGTGCCAGTTTAGAAGATTATGAAAGTCTGATTCCCTACCCGATCATCAGTGATGAAGATTGAGAGAATTTCTCGAAATATCTCCATGTTGATTGACGAGCGGCTCGGAGTCTCAAAAGACAGCATCGACTAATTAGGGCTGGCTGAATAAATCTAAAAACCTTGTTGGGTAAGACTTTTAGACTTTTTGTCAATCAAAAAGTAGCGGATATGGGAGTGATCGGGGGGAAATTTCAGGGACTTTTTCCCACACCCCACACCCGGCCCCCACCAACAAGCTTATTCAGCAAACCCTAACCACTCCTAACAATTATCTTTTTTCCCCCGCAGCCGTGCAAACACTTGTACTGGTTCGTTGCTATCCATGGTCATTGCCAAAGCGGGACTATCCCAACGCAAAAAAGGATTAGTCAGCTTTTCCGTCCCCAAAATTGCCGGAATCGTGGGCAGATCTTCAGCGCGATTTTTCTCCACTTCCCGATAACGCTGCTGCAAAGCAGCATTATTAGGGTCAACTGTCAAGGCAAACTTTAAATTATTTAACGTATATTCGTGAGCGCACCAAACCCTGGTCTGGTCAGGCAGCGATCGCAATTTAGTTAAAGAAGCCACCATTTGCCCCGGTGTTCCCTCAAATAAACGACCACAACCCCCAGAAAACAGGGTATCACCACAGAATAACTCACCGTAATCTCCGGGGTTAACCGGGGGAAAATAATAGGCAATATGAGCGCGAGTGTGGCCGGGGACAAAGAAAACCTCGGCCCAGCGACCGGCAAATTCCACCCGATCCCCCTCCTCTAAAAACAGCTGCTGGCCCGGAATGCGACCGCGATCCTCCTTTCCCCCATAAACACAAAGATGGGGATAACGATTAATTAAAGCCTGATTAGCCCCCACATGGTCGCCGTGGTGATGGGTATTGAAAATAGCGACTAAATCCACCTGTAAAGCCTCTAATCGCCTGAAAACGGGTTCAGGTTCCGCCGGATCCACCACGGCCGCGATTTTTTGCGCCGGATCGTAGAGGAGGAAAATATAATTATCGGAAAGGGCGTTAAGACGTTCGATCTCCATGGTAGAATTTTGGGCTAAGGTTTAACTCGATCATATAGTGCTAACCTAACTCCCCGCAGGACAGGAATCGGCGAAAATTACGCAGGGAATCCCCACATGATTAATGGGAACAATATAGGTTTCTGTGGGGGGAAATAAAGCGACAACGTGGGGAACAGGACGGGGAGTATAATGCACTTGCGACTGACCTTGATAAGCGAGGGAGGTGCTTGCTCCCGAGTCTAACATCACTGCGTCCCGAAAACCTGCCTGTACTAATAATTCTCCCAAAGACATGGAATCGATCGGATCTCTGGAAACCCCGATTACTGGCTGTCCTGCCTGATTAATCCCCCAAAAAGCCCGGTGACGCAGGGCATCAAAACCGTAAAGTGTACCAAAGGATTCTCGCGATTGTGGTTGTCCATCTTTGACTAACCAAGCGGCCGCGACAAAAGCATCCGTAACCTTGAGATCATTTCTAGCCTCCGCTGCAATTCCTTCTAGGGTATTATGACGGGCAGGATCGAAGAGAAGATAACGCACCCATTGATCGGTAATGATTACTAAAGGACGACCCTCTAACTTGTCGATTTCTCCTTCATATCCCGGGATAAAGCTGCCATTTTGGCTTAAAACTGGCCCGATCATCTGATTTGAGTCCAATTCCTTGAGAGAGAAAAAACCGCCATCTACAGCCGCGATCGCTTCTGTACCGGCGATAATTTCCTCCACTTGATAACGACTATCAGCGTGGATGGTTTTGGGAATCCCGCCACTAATCAGAACAAGTGTATTAGTTGGGAATTCTACTTCCCGTTTTTGGATGGTGGTGGCAAAGTTAAAACCGCCATCGGTACGGGGTAAGGGATCACCTCCCCAAGCTTGCGGGACAATTTCTCGCGTGCGCGATTGTCCAAAGCGTCCAATCGTGAGTAAATCGGGGGATTGTCCAGCAAAATGCTCATCGAGGTCATTCATCGATAAAGCCGCCCGATAACCCGCTTTTTTGACGAATTCCTTCACTCGATCGTCCGCCTTACCTTCCGGATAGGTGAAATAATTAACAGGAATGCCCAATTCTTTTTCTAAGATTTGTTTCGATTGCTTGACTTCTTGCTCCAAATCTGCATCGGACAATAATCTTAAATCCCGGGGATGACTGACACTATGGGAGACAATCTGTACTAGAGGATCGGCGGCCATTTCCTGGAGTTGTTGCCAAGTGACACTGGTTCTGCCGGTTTTTTGAGCCATTTTATTGATATAAATCGAGAAAACGGCGGGATAGTTATATTTTCTCAATAAAGGATAGACATACTGGTAATGTCCCCCATAACCATCATCAAAAGTCAATAAAACCGGTTTAGCGGGAAGGGGGATCCCTGTCCGCAGATGGGAAATTAACCAATCGATACTGATAGGAGTTGCCGCGATTTCCTGCAAAAATTGAAAATGTGCCTCTAATTCGGCGGGAGTAACGTCAAAAAATACCTCTTTTTTCGGTAAAATGTCGTGATACATTAAAATCGGCACTTTTGTCTCTTGAGCGCGGGGATGAATTTCCGGCCAGGGGGCTAATTCGATCGCTGTTGCCGAGTTATTTTGCCAATTATCGAGACTAATATCGTTTTTTTGGAGAGATAGGGAAACAATCACGCGATCGGAGATGTTTTTATAGGTTTTACAATCAAAAACTCTCGATATATCCTTAAAAGAACTATTTTCTAGAACATAATCCGCGCATTCCGGTTGAAACTCCCTAAAAGGTGCGGGGAGAGAATCACCCCCCACCAGAGCATTAGAACGAGGATAGAAAGAAATTGCCCAAATAATCAGACAAGTGACGATAAATGCCAAAAATCCGTATAGGGGAAGGAAAGAAAAGGAAGATTTTTGCCGAGCTTGCCAACGCATAAGATCAAGTAATAAAGTAAAAAGTAAAAAAGAAAAAGTAAAAAAGCAGATAGTCCCTGATTTACCGAAAAAACTGCTTTTTATCTAGATTTTTGGCTTTTGTTTTCTCGTCAGCAAAGCCCACCGATTACAAGCTGAGTTTCCCTATAATCCGTTCCCTTGTCAAGTTTTCTAGAACACCCTCATCAGTTATCAGTTATCAGTTATCAGTTATCAGTGAGCAGTTATCAGTGAGCAGATTTGAGTTTTCAGTGGACAGTAGTAATCAGTGAGCAGTTGTCAATAGACTACCTTTATTGATTCTCCCCATCACCCCACACCCCACACCCCACACCCCACACCCTACACCCTACACCCCACACCCCACACCCCACACCTCACTATGTTCAGGGGGATTAAGCTGGTAAAGCGTGACACAAAACTGCTAGAGTTACCAAAGACGAGTATATAAACTTTACAGATATTGTATGAGAGTTTTGGTTATTGGCGGAGACGGCTATTGTGGTTGGGCAACGGCACTCCATCTATCAAATAGAGGTTACGAAGTAGGCATACTTGATAGTTTAGTTCGTCGCTATTGGGACTTACAATTAGGCTGCGATACCTTAACACCGATCGCACCCATATCTCATCGGATTCAACGCTGGCAAGATCTGACGGGAAAATCGATCGATCTTTTTGTCGGGGATATTAATAACTACGACTTTTTGATTCAATCCCTGCGACAGTTTCAACCAGACACCATTGTTCACTTCGGAGAACAGAGATCTGCACCCTTCTCCATGATCGATCGCGAACACGCAGTTTTAACCCAAGTTAACAACGTGGTTGGCAATTTAAACATCCTCTACGCGATGAAAGAGGAATTTCCCGAAGCGCACCTAGTAAAACTGGGGACCATGGGTGAGTATGGCACACCGAATATAGATATTGAAGAAGGCTACATCAAGATCGAACATAACGGTCGTAAGGATACTTTACCCTATCCCAAACAGCCCGGTAGTATGTACCATCTCAGCAAAGTCCACGATAGCCATAATATCCATTTTGCCTGTCGGATGTGGGGTTTAAAAGCCACAGATCTCAATCAAGGGGTGGTTTATGGAGTCCTCACCGAAGAAACGGGAATGGATGAGATGTTAATTAACCGTCTCGATTACGATGGGGTTTTTGGTACTGCTTTAAACCGTTTTTGTATTCAAGCGGCGATCGGTCATCCCCTGACAGTGTACGGTAAAGGTGGTCAAACGCGAGGATTTTTAGATATCCGCGATACCGTGCGTTGTTTGGAATTAGCGATCGCTAATCCTGCTCAATCCGGGGAATTTCGCGTTTTTAACCAATTTACCGAACTGTTTAGCGTCGGTGACTTGGCACTGATGGTGAAAAAAGCTGGTTCTGCATTAGGGTTAAATGTGGAGATTAACAATCTTGACAACCCGCGCATCGAGTTAGAGGAACATTATTTTAACGCTAAAAACACAAAATTACTCGATCTAGGCCTACAACCTCACTATCTCTCCGATTCTCTCCTCGATTCCCTCTTGAACTTCGCCACCAAGTATAAAAATCGGGTAGATATGAATCATATCCTACCAAAAGTCACTTGGAAACGATAATTTATTAGTAAATGATAAGTTGAGGATGGGTTACTTGCCCATCCTTTGCGTTTTTCTAATGTATCGCCATCAAACTCGATCTTAATCCGCACTGATGGGAATTATTGTCGTCCGCGATTGCGGGAATTAGCGCGACGTTCTTGCATTAACTGGGAAAATTCCGTTCTTTGAGCGGGAGTTAACACTTGACGAATTTCCAAAAAACTCTCAAATTGCAGGTTACTCATTTCTTGGCGATTGCGAGAGATTTGCTGATGTTTAGCACGGATATCTCGATCGGAGGCATTATTCGATAATAAACTATTTAATTCTTGTTCGTTGTTTCTAATGGTTTCTCGCAACTTTTTGGTTTTTTCCTGATATTTCTGACGAATAGCGGCAATTTTCGACTTTTGGTCATTGGTAAGGTTTAATTGTTCGATTAGTCTTTCTCGAGAATTATTCATCCCACGGGGACGACTCTCAGGACGCTGGGGAGAGCTAGTTTGAGCGATAAATAGACGATCTTGGGGATAGGATAGCACAGTGGCAGTTGAGGCCAGGTTAGCGGCCAGAGTTAAAGCCATGGTTGTGCCGAGAATCGAGAGAGTAGAAAGGGACATAATTGACCTCGACAAAGAAATTAAGGATTATAGGTAGAATAGGTGAGTTGAGGCTCGTTTAAGCTCATCCAAGGGGAACTATAAACGCTAGAAGCAGCAATCGGTGGAGCGATGCTATGGTTCCAACTTTCCACTAAAAAAGCTTCTAACTGCTCGTCGGAAATTTGGCTCAGTTGTGGATGAGGATCGGACCAACGATAGGAAGCAAAAATCAGCACAGATAAGGCAGTAATACCAGTTATCCACCCCAATAAAGGCGGCAATTTTGGGAAATTTACTGGCTTTTCTTCCCTAATCATTTGCATTAACTGTTCTTCTTCATCTATCGGTCGAGGTGGCAGCGATGGACGATAGCGACGCAGAAAATTAACCACTTTGTCATCTTCTGGGGACATTAGAGAACTCCTTGTTTTTGCAAAAATTGACCCATGGTTTTACGCGCATAATGAAGACGTGATTTCACGGTACCGAGGGGAATTTCTAAGATTTGAGCGATTTCCTTTTGGGGTAAGTCCTCTAGATCGTGAAGGACAAGGACAGCGCGATGTTCTAAACTGAGAATTTCCAACCCTTGTCGGACCACTTCCTCATAATGCAGTTGCATCAAATCGGGACTATCTTGGGGACGGGATTCGCTATCAAGGGAGTTTTCCTCATCAGTGCTTTTGGCGATCCTCATTTGTCTTTTGGCTAATTGTCGCCGACCATCGATCGCCACATTCCAAGTGATCCGATAAACCCAAGTGGAAAAGTATTCAGGTGAACGCAATTTCGGCAACCCGTGCCACACTCTTAAAAAGACCTCTTGGACAAAATCCTCTAGGAATTCCCGTCCACAGAGTTGATAGAGAGTAGAGCGGATTTTTGGTTGATAAAGACGGTAAAGGTGACGAAAAGCACCCCGATCACCCCTTTGACATTTTAAAATTAACTCTCGATCGCTCACACTTTTTTGCTTCTCGGTTATCACCTCGATCATTCCCCTCACCCCTAGCTACTTGTCCCTTTAGACTAGGGGGTGTCAAGAATGGTTCATAACCAGTGATCAGTTATCAGTGATCAGTTATCAGTTATCAGTGATCAGTTATCAGTGATCAGTTATCAGTTATCAGTTATCAGTGATCAGTTATCAGCTTTTTTCTCCCCACACCCCACACCCCACACCCCACACCCCATCTCCCCATCACCGAAGGAGTAATTGTTGATAGAAATCCAATTGTTTTTGAGCGAGGGCTTTATTAGTATAATTGGTCATTACTCTCTGATAACCCCTCTGGCCTAATTCTTGAGCGAAGCTGGGATTATCTAAGAGAGTTTGTATAGATTTAGCCAGTGCTTCCCCATCTTTTTCGGGAAAAATTAACCCCGTATCAGCAATAACAAAGGGAATTTCTCCTGAATCAGAACCAATAACAGGAACCTGACAGGCCATAGCTTCAATTAAAACATGACCGAATTGTTCTTTCCAACCGACGGCCGTTAAAGTTTTGACCTGATAGGTGATTTCTGAAGGCAAAACTAAAGTGTTCATCAGGTTAATATAATTAACTACTTGATCGTGGGGAACACTTTCCACTATCATCAAGCGATCGCTTATTCCTGCGGCTGTAGCTTCGCTGACTATTTTATCTTTCAAGATGCCCCGACCTAACAGTAATAATTTCCAGTTACCTGTTAATTTAGTTACAGCTTTAATCAGCGTTAGAATGCCTTTTTCTTCCACAAAACGACCGACAAAACCAATCACAAATTCATCGCTTTCAATGCCTAAAGATCGGGCTAAATCGGGTTGCTCGCTGGGGGAAAAAAGAACTTCATCCACGCCTAATTGTGGTAAAACGGTGTATTTACCCCTGTAACCCCGTTCTTTTAAAACATCTACTCCGTCCTGATTACCAGCGATTAAACCATCGGTATTTTTCAGGTTATAAGCTTCTAACCAAGAGATGGGAAATTTAGGAGTATAGGGAAGATTCCACCAAGTAAAAAATACATTTTTAGCTCGTAGATTTAAGAAACGGTTCAGAGTAATAAATTGTGCATAACCGAGAGATTTAGAACCCTGTTCTACTTGAATAATATCAGGTCTAAATTTTTGCAATAAAGGAATTATATCAGTGCCAAAAGTTAATAAAGATTGATTATTTTGGCTAAAATTAGAGATAGGAATGACTTGGAAATTGTCGGCTATTTTCGGTTGACTTTCAATGATTTTATTTTGGACTCCTCCCGGTTGCCAACGTTGGGGAACAACAATAGTAACCTCAATATTGGGATTTAATCTTGTCAGGGAGCGCAGTTTCTCACAGTTGAGATCAACGACATAGGTATGACTAGCGACTAAAATTCTCATAGATTATCTAGTTTTGTATAAATTTGGCCATCATTCCAGAGGGACTTAACTTGAGTTTTCAGAGCATCCAGAAAACCTAAACTATAAAAAATTCCCCTAGAGAGGATTTTAATCGGGGAACCACCCTTATTACAGGGAGGATTGCCAAGAACGTGACAATCAAATAATTTAGCATAGAGTCGCAATTGTTGCGCGGGAGTGAGATTTTTCAGAGCCATCAGAAAGTGATTATGATAAAAAGTCGTCTGATAACTCAAAGAACGAGTGCTAATATCATGACAGCCGCCGGTTTCTTCCCCTAAATGAACCAGATAAGCGGTGGGATCGTACCAGACATGATAGGGAGTCTGGCGTAACCTTAAGCAAAAATCCGATTCCTCGCGCACGGCACTGCCACGAAAGCGTTCATCGAACCAAATGCCGTATTTAGTAAATATATCCCTTCTAAAAGACATATTACAGCCCCGGGCCGAGATTACCTGCTGGGGTTTAGTGGTGTGGACAAGATCGATGTAATACCAAGCAATGCCGGGATCCATGGCTTGGGGGGGTAAAAAGTCGATTTCGTAGGGTTTGCTGGTATCTGTCACCATTTTTTGGGAGTCACCCAATTTCATGCGATCGAATACTCGACCGGCCACTACACCTATCTCAGGATTCTTGACAAAATTCTCACTATGTGCTTTGAGATAATTATCCGGTAGCCGCACATCATCATCGATAAAAAGAACGATATCGCCCTGGGTCCGACGGACTCCATAATTTCTGGCACCGGGTAAACTCGCCCAATCTAGCCGATACCAGCTAATTTTGTGCTGATTAGCCAGATTTTCTAGATAGGATTGTATTTCAAGGCTATGGGTAGCGGTTTGGTCGATAACTAACACCTCAAAATTGGGGTAATCTTGTTTGAGTAGGTCATCGAGAGTATCTTTAAGGGGTTCTTCACGTCGATAGGTGGGTATGATGACAGAAATCGAGGGAAAATTCATAGCAGTAATCAGTAAACAGTAATCAGTAAACAGTAATGGCTCTTCGGTTTGTGTTATGCAATGGACGGGGGTTATAAGGGATGTAACCCTTATATAGAAAGGCATTTAGCGATTTTTGTTGATTTTTTTTGTCTAGAGCGAACTAATCAATTAAGTCTCTTGCCAGATAAGGATTTAGTCGATTTATGCCCCCCGATCAAACCAGACCAAGTAACGAAGAACCACAGTAATCAGTAAAAAGACAGTAGAAAACCGCACACTTAAAAACTCACATCTGATAACTGATAACTGATAACTGATAACTGAAATCTCCAGCACCCATATTTCAAGATAAAGAAACACCCTTGCGTTTAAAATTTAAGCCCTTTTTGGAGGATTTTGTTTCGGTTTCTCCCGCTAGAATTTTAGCCTCTTTTTCCTGTTTTTCAATCACGGGTAATTTAAAAATTACGCCCGCAAATATCCAGTAATAAACCCCCACAGGATCCGTATCGAGGGCATACCAATAGGGAAGATAGGCAACAAAGAGCAGCAAAACCGAATAACTACCAGCAAAACCTCGCAGAGTCGGATCTTTGAGGGAAAGATAGGTGCGAAAAGCCAGATAAACTAGATAGGTCATGAATATCATGTACAAGGCAAAACCAATGTATCCCAACTCCAATAAAACTTTACTGTGATAGGTTTCCAGGAAAGAAATATCACCAAAAACCCTAGCAGAAGCTGTGGCCACACCAAGTCCACGCCCTAAAATACCGCCCTGATTACGGATAGCAAAATCCAACTGTTCTTGAAGAAAAGCGGTGGGGGGACTGCTTTGCCAACGGCTGATGGCACTATCGTAGCGTTGTTGGACAAAATCGGGGTTAAGGAAGGAAAAACCGATAGCTAGGAGTAAAGCGGCGGCAAAAATAATCGGCAAAAATCGTTTTAAGTTAGCGATTTGTCCCGTAAGAATCGTCAGCAGACCAACAATTATCGGTACAGCAAAGAAAGCTAATCTTTGCCCGGATATCACTGCATTAATAAAAACTAGGGTTAAACCCACTAGGGCTGCTAGTCGCCATTTTTGGGAAATTTCACTAAAGGCACTGGCATAACAAATTACGGCACTAGAGACCAAAAACCAAGCCCAGTGCCAGGGAGAAACAAAGGTACCAGGTAAACGTATCATATTCACTTCTGGACTATAGACTAATCCCCCACCGACCAAACACCTTGCCTCTAAGGTGGCTTTGAATAGTGCATCAGCCACATAGCCTCTAGTTCCTACACAACGGCCTGTTTTCAGCATCCAGTATTGCATTAGTCCTAGGACACAACAAATAATCACTAAAGTCACCAAAAGACGACCAAAAAATAATAGGGTGGGTTTATCTTTGATCAAGTAATAAGTGCAGAAGATCAAGGGTACATAACCTAGCAAAACTTTAAACCCTAATAGTCCTTGCAGAAAAGGCTCACTTTGCCGACAGGGAACCTGAACCAAAAAGCCGTTTCTGAAAACTCTCATTCCTTCTACAGATGCACAAGTAGGCAGAAATTGTCTCTGTAAATTGACGGCTAATAGACAGACTACACAGAAAACAAAGATTAATAATAGGGTTGTAGCTAATTGTTTCGGGACAATAATCGGTAATCGCTTTTTTCGACATTCTAAAACTAAGGCGATTAAAGCGGGTAGATAAAGGATATCTTTACTTAGCTGGAGGATTGGATTACCCCCAAACCAATAGACAATAGTTCCAGTGAAGGGGACATAGATAATAAATGTCCAAAGAGCCGTGCGAGGATAGCTAAAGGAGAAAACTCCTAAAATTAAGGCTAAACTTACTGCAGCTCCTATCTTGGGATCAAATAATAAGCTGAGGGGTAATCCGATCAAAATTGCTGCACAAATAGCAAAAACAATCAACCCCGTTAACTTTTGTTTACTTTGTCTTTCTTCTTTTTTGAGGGCAAGTTTCTCCTTGATGTTAGGCGGGCGACTATCGGCTTTTGTTTCCCCTTGTTTATGCTTTTTTTTCTTGCGATCAATACTTAGTCCAGTCATAATTATCCCTTGCTAGGCTAGGCTAAGGGCATTATAATCCCTGTTCCCCTCGATCGACTACAAAAGATAGCTTCGGACCGCTTCTACGAGCCTTTCTGTCCAAAAACTGGCTAATTCTAAGGTTTCTGCTTCCACCATTACCCGAATTAACGGTTCTGTTCCGGAAGCTCGTACCAAAATTCGGCCTTTTTCTGCCATGGCTATCTCAGCTTGGCGGATTTCTCGCCGCAAAGGTTCACATTGCTGCCAATTACGTCGCACTTCTCTATCTTCCACCCGCACGTTGCGTAAAATCTGCGGATAGGTGACAAAGCTATGATCGACTAAATTAGCCAAGGAAACCGCCGATTTCTGCACTAAAGCCGCTAAATGTAGGGCGGTTTGCATTCCATCCCCGGAAACTCCGTAATGATGGCAGAGAATATGGCCGGATTGTTCACCCCCTAGCATGGCTCCAGTTTCCCACATTTGCGCCTGAACGTGCTGATCGCCCACGGCAGTCCGCAAGAATTGACCCCCCAGTTTTTGCCAAGCGCGTTCAAAGCCTAAATTAGCCATCACCGTTGCTACTAATAACCCATCGGGTAGCTGTCCGGCTTCCAGGAGGGAACGACCCCAAAAATAGAGGATATAATCGCCATCTACTACTCTACCCTGACTATCCACGGCTAGAACCCGATCAGCATCGCCATCGAAGGCAAACCCTAAATCCGCTTGCTGATTAATCACCGCCGCCTGTAAGCTGTCTAAATGGGTAGAACCACAATTAACGTTAATGCGATCGCCATCGGCTCGATCGTGTAGGCAGATAACTTCCGCCCCCAAGGTTTGGAATACTAAAGGTGCTAGGTTAACAGCTGCCCCCCAAGCTAGATCCAAAACTATTTTTAATCCCGATAGGTTAATATCCGTCCCGACGGAATCAATCACAGCTTGATAATATTTTTGGATTAATTCGGGACAAAAAGTCGCTTTTCCCCAATTTTCTGGTTTATCTGCTAATTCTAAATTGCCTCTTAAACCCGCTTCTATCTGTCCTGCTAAAGTGCCAGATAATTTTAAACCGCTACTGTCAAAAAATTTAATGCCGTTATCTTCGGGAGGATTATGACTGGCAGAAATCATAATTCCCCCCATCGCTTCGCTTTCTCTGGTTAAATAGGCTACGCAGGGGGTAGGACATAATCCCAGTTGCCAGACTTCTATTCCCGCCCAGGTTAAACCCGCAGTGATAGCATTAGCTAACATATCACTGGAATTACGCGAATCTTGACCGATAATTACTGGTTTGGTGACACCAGCTTGATTTTTTAATACCTGTCCCGCCCAAAATCCGATTTGTAGCGCTAGGGGGGCAGTTAATAATTCTCCCACTTGACCGCGAATTCCGTCCGTGCCGAACAGGGGTGATGACGGTAATTCGATCAAACCCCCTAAGGATAACAGGGGATGCGATCGAGCTTTTTGCCCATTTTGATACGATAGAGACGCTACCATGGCCGATTCCTTTCCTCACACAACACATTCAGAGGATAACATGATCACCGATTTTTTAAAATCAATGTTCCCAGTTGACCTTAATCCTCCTCCCGGAGTTCCTTACATCTGGTGTGGGGTGTGGGGAGATGGGGTATGGGGTGTGGGGTGTAGGGTGTAGGGTGTGGGGTGTAGGGTGTGGGGTGTGGGGTGTGGGGTGTGGGGTGTAGGGTGTGGGGTATGGGGTGTGGTGTGTGGGGAGATGGGGAGATAGGGAGATAGGGAGATAGGGAGATAGGGAGATAGGGAAATGGGGAGATGGGGAAATGGGGAGATGGGGTGGTGGGGTGTGGGGTGTAGGGTGTAGGGTGTGGTGTGTGGGGAGATGGGGAGAATAAATAAAAATAGTCTCCTGAATCCTGCCTCCTGAATCCTGCCTCCTGTCTCCTGTCTCCTGAATCCTGTCTCCTGAATTAAAGATTGTTGATTTTTGCAGGAGGTCTAATCAAGAAACCGAGGTTATTTGGTAAGCTAAAACGATAATCTTGACCCCCGAATGCCTGTGTTGATCAGTGTTGTCATCCCTACCTACAATCGCCAAGCAATCTTAAAAAAATGTTTACTCGCCCTAGAAAATCAGCGTTTAACCGATAATAAGGTGGAAAACTACGAAATAGTCCTTGTCGATGATGGCTCTACCGATGGGACGATCGCTTGGCTAGAAACTCAAAAAGCCAATTTACCCCATCTGCAACTGTGGCAACAGGATCACGGCGGACCGGCGATCGCGAGGAATCTGGGGGTGGAAAAAGCTCGTGGTGATACAATTATTTTTATCGATAGCGATCTGGTGGTGACAGAAAATTTTTTGCAAGCCCACGCCGACGCTTTAACCGCCGGGGCAGCAAGTCTTGGCAGCGATCGCTTATTTACCTACGGCAGCGTCATTAATACCTGTAACTTCGATCATCCCACCAGTGAACCCTATAAAATCACCGATTTCTCCGCCGCCTATTTTGCCACTGGCAACGTGGCGATCGCTAAAAAATGGTTATTAGCAGCGGGATTATTCGACACCCAGTTTCAACTCTACGGTTGGGAAGATTTGGAATTAGGGGTGAGATTGAAGCAATTAGGACTAAAATTAATTAAATGTCCTGGAGCCGTCGGTTATCATTGGCATCCCCCCTTTAATCTCGCTCAAATTCCCAATCTCATCGACAAGGAAATTCAACGGGGACGAATGGGAGTGCTTTTTTATCAAAAACATCCCACCTGGGAAGTGCGGATGATGATTCAAATGACTTGGATTCACCGATTGTTGTGGGGTTTACTTTCCCTAGGCGGAACCCTGAATGAACGCAGCCTCTCCCCGCTGTTACAATGGTTAATCGATCGAGGTAAACCGCAATTAGCCCTAGAAATTGCCCGCATTTTTCTCAATTGGTACAACGTGCGCGGCGTTTATCAAGCTTATCGGGAAGTGCAGCCTCAGTGAAATGTCTTGCCAAACACCGATGGGGTGTGACAGGATTTAGCATCGACAACCGACTCCCTAAAACCAGAGACTTTGTACCTCACCATATTTGCCGAGAGAAAACTTAATATTTTCTTTCTTTTTCCGATAATTGCTGCCACAATCAAAAGCAATCGGCAGCGAGAGCAGCGGAAAACATTGACCACCTTTGCCCCTTGTCAATTATCGTCTGAGATTGGGCATATTAGAAGTAAATTTTCCTAGAGGAGGAATCCCATAATGAGTATCGTCGATATTTTAATCGGTTTTGTCGGTGGAGGTGCGATCGGGGGTGGGGCTTTATATGCCCTGCAACAGGGAAAAATCAGGGAAGCACTGCAAAAACAGGAGAAAATTCGGGCGGATTTAGGTGAAACCGAAGCGGAGTTAGAAGATACCAAAGGACAGTTAAAACGACTCGAACTCTCCCAAGAAGGAATTGGCAATATCGAAGCCACCCATAGAGAAGAAGTAGCTAAATTGCAAAAAGAGTTAGAAGACAGCCAAAGACTTTTACAAGAGGCAGTCAGCGCAAATCCAGTTCAAGCCATGGAAGTTGCCTATAAAACCCAAATTCAGGAACTTGAACAGGAATACGAAACTAAAATCGAGGAATTGCGCCAAAGCTATCAAAGTCAAATTCGCGAGATTATCGACGGCAAGCAAGCAGAAATGGAAGCTCTGCGTCAAAGTCAACAGGCGCAGATTCTAGAATTAGAAAAGGGCTATCAGTCGCAAATTCAACAACTAGAACAGGGTTATCAAAGCCAACTGTTAGAACTACAAAACGCCACCCAAACAATCCAACCTGGGGAAGAAATCAATCCTTTTGATGGTTTTATCACCGAAGAAACCCTAGGATTGGAAACGGAATTTGCTCCTGAAACTCTGCTAGAAGCCACAGTTTATGAACCAGAATTCGCCAGTGCAATCAATCCTCTTGATGGTTTTATCACTGAAGAAAATCTAGACTTGGCAGCGGAATTCACTCCTGAGATGGATAGGTTTGGCGAAGAGGAAGAAACTAGAATGATCGGTAGCCTAGAAGAATTATCGGGTAATTACGATCAGAACTACAGTCAAGAAACCCTTGACAGTGACACGGGGTTCCCTGATTTATTAGACACTGACTCGGAAAAATTCGCCGCTGCCCCAAATTCTCTAGATGACTTATTTGCCGATATTACTGACAGCAATAGCCCCGAACTATTCGAGCCTTTTGCTGAAGAAACTCCTAAAGTTGAATCTAACCGCCAATCTGTTCTCAGCAACCAAGAAGAACTAGATTTCTTTAGTATGTGGGATGATGCGGGAGTGAGTGATCTAGAATCCCTGCCTTCTGACGAAGAATTTCCCCTCGATGATCTGTTTAACGATAATTTATTCTCCGATGGGGACAATAGCAAAACCACAATGCCAGAATCTCATCGAAATTTTTAGGTGTGAAACCCCGTCCCTTGAGGACGGCTTTGTATTATAATACAACTGTCCATCGCTACCCCACGACGGTGGAGACATAAACCCTAACACCAAAGCTGGCAACACCACGGGACAGTGTCTCCGCATCCGTTCTCCTTCAATAACATAATAAAAATTGAAAAACTGTATCAAAAGTAACAGACGAGAGGAAAAAAAGCGAATAAGATATGCGAGGATATTCCATATCCGCTTGGCTTTACTTAACTTTACCTTCTTGAGTAGATTTCATGATGAAACTAACTACTAAATCACTTGTGTTATCCACTGCCACTTTCGGACTAATGCTAGGGGTGGCACAAAACGCCCAAGCTGCTCTGATTACTGGTGTCACCATCTCGAATACGAGCCCCAATCTCACCCAGAATTGGGCAGTAGGCAATGTCATCAATGGGAGCGGGTTGCCCGGCAACACACCAAGTCTGGGGGGAATACACGCTCTCTCGGCCTCTAATAATGCTTGGCGGACAAACAGCGGCAACCTTCCCAGTGTAGCTAATCCTCTCAGCATTACTTTTCAGCTCGGTGCTGTTCCCACTGATCTGATTGGATTTAGTTTCTGGAATATAACTGGTCCTAGTTCTGGAACTATTGCTAATACTATGGGAGTTCAAAACGCAAACCTTGAATACTCCACCGACGGAACTAATTTCTCTAGTTTATGGACTGGCTCCTTCCTAAGAGGAGGTGGTACTGCTAGTGGTCCACAAGTAGTCGATTTTAGCCTAGTCAAGGCCACTCATGTTAGATTGAATATCACCAGCAACCATGGTCAGGCACAACGTGTTGGCTTCAATGAGATTGCCTTTAAAACAATCCCCGAACCTTCTGCCTCCCTTGCTCTGTTGGGCTTAGGCTTAGCGGGTGTTGGTTTGAGAAAAAGAATTTAATCTTTAGATAGTAGGTTGGATGACACGATAATCTCATAACAGGGTATTTCTTGGGTTTCGTTCCCAAAGTCCAGCCTACTTACTCAAAATCTCGATTGAAGCCGCGTCATTCTAGCAGGAAAAACTAGAAAAACAGCCATTGAATTGCCCGCGAGTGCTATAAAGGTAGATAGTCATCTCGATCGCCCACTCGACCTAACTATGCCACGCACTCAACGTAACGATAACTTTATTGATAAATCTTTTACCGTCATGGCGGATATCATTTTAAAGATACTGCCCGCCAATAAAAAAGCCAAGGAAGCCTTTGTTTATTACCGCGATGGGATGTCTGCCCAAGCTGACGGCGAATACGCCGAAGCCCTCGATAATTACTATGAAGCTTTAACATTAGAAGAAGATCCTAACGATCGCAGTTATATCCTCTACAATATCGGTATTATCCACGCTAGTAATGGCGAGCATGAAAAGGCTCTGGAATATTACGAAGAAGCTATCCAACTTAATCCCAGAATGCCCTCCGCCTTGAATAATATCGCCGTTATTTACCATTTTCAAGGGGAAAAAGCCAGAGAAGACGGACAACAGGCCGAAGCAGAAGCACTCTACGACAAGGCGGCAGAATACTGGAAACAAGCCATCCGATTGGCCCCCAATAACTACATTGAAGCCCAAAACTGGCTGAAAATTACCGGGCGATCGGAAATTGATGTTTTCTTTTAAATTGAGGAGTCGATCGATAGGAGACGGGAGAGGGGAGATCATTTTTATTTATTCTCCCCACACCCTACACCCCACACCCTACACCCCACACCCCACACCCCACACCCTACACCCCACACCCCATTTCTCCCATGATCGATCGAGCAACAGTTGAAAAAATCGCCCATTTAGCCCGTTTAGAAATCACCACCGCTGAAGAAGAACAATTTGCGGGGCAATTAAGCGGGATACTGGATTATTTCGAGCAGTTAAGCGAATTAGACACAGAAAATGTGCTACCCACCACGCGAGCGATCGAGATTCAAAATATCACTCGCACTGATAGTAATAGACTTTATCCCGATCACGAGGTCTTAGTGCAGGAATCGCCGGCTCCAGAAGGGGATTATTTCCGGGTTCCCCGTATTCTCAACAGCGACGAAGAGTGAATCAGTGATCAGTTGATCACTGATTTAGATGCCATCTAGGGTTTTTGCTGCTATCTTGGACTAAGATCAGACCTAGCAATGGAGACATAATATAATGATCGCAGCCCAAGATGTGGCACCATTTCAGCTTATTTCGAGCGTAGAATCGGCAGCAACAGAATTTAGGCCCTGGGGTTCCTTCACCACCCTAGAGGAGGGTCCCGGTTATAAAATCAAGCGGATTGAAGTGAATCCGGGTCATCGTCTCAGTTTACAGATGCACTACCATCGCAGTGAACACTGGATTGTCGTTTCGGGGACGGCAAAAGTCACCTGTGGAGATAACGAGGAAATCCTCGGTGCTAATCAGTCCACCTATGTGCCGCAGTGTACCGCTCACCGTCTGGAAAACCCCGGGGTGATCAAATTGGTATTAATTGAAGTGCAGAATGGGGAATATTTAGGAGAGGATGATATAGTGCGTTTTCAGGATGATTATGCTCGTCATCAGAGCTAAGACCGTGTTTAGGGAGACAGAAAGGCAAGAAACTATATTTTCGCTCCAAAAACCTGTTTAGGTCAGTCTGCCTGACTGTCTTCCCTGCTGTCAAGGCTTGTCAAGTTCTAGAAAAAATTTCTTTTCGGGCTAGGTAGCGGTTTTCCTCCATGGCAGAAAAATAAACTTCCCCTAGACCCTGTGTGGGAAGCTTGAGGAAAGCTGGGCTAGGGGAAATAATTTATTCCTTTGCTGGATTAACTCTAGCATATAACTCTCATTTGTCAGGACTATAACAGCCAGATGTCAATTCTGTGACAAAGAAAAGCCGAGCAGGAGTCGGGCAAGAGACAAGGGGCAATGATTATTTATGTAGGGTTTGCTGAAAAAGTTTTTCCTGGGGGCAGGGTGTGGGGTGTGGGGTGTGGGGTGTAGGGTTTTACCGATTTTCAGGTGGTCAACTACCTAATTTTCAGGGAAAAAGTCCCGGAATTTTCCCCCCGATCACTCCAAGTGCTGGCACTTTTTGAGGGGAAAAAAGTCTAAAAGTCTTACCCAACAAGGTTTTTAGATTTATTCAGCAAACCCTATGTAGGATGGAGTGAGGAAACGGCTTGATCTTGTTGATAAATGCGGTAAAAAATCCCGAGAATTTGCCAAAAATCAACTATATGTGCATTGGTTAATATGTATAGAATAAAATCTATTAACGATAGATAGTATTTCCTTTAATAAATAGAGTAATCATGGGTATAATTAAGAGCAATCTTAGAAAAGATGAAGGTATCCGATGGGTAATATTGTCGGGATAGATTTGGGTACGACAAATTCAGTAGCGGCATTTAAATTAGCGGGGGTGGAGGTAGTGACCGCCGCAGATAACTCGCCTCCGGAGAGAAAATTAACCCGATCGCTCGTCTCCCTAGCCGGAGAGGGGCTGATCGTTGGAGAAGAAGCCTACAGACAGATCAAGGCGAACCCAGAAAACGTGATCATGTCGATCAAGCGTTTGATGGGTAGGAGTTTTAGCGATACTATCGTTCAGGAACAAATACCCCGTTTAAGCTATAAAGTCACTCGCTCGAGCTGGGGTACGGAGGATAGTCTATCGGTATGGTTAGGGGGCAAGGAATACGAACCGGAAGACATATCGGCCGAGATTTTAAAAAAAGTAGTAGCTAATGCCCAGAATTATCAAGGGGCTAACGGTCAGAAAAGCAGGATACAGGAAGCTGTGATCACTATTCCCGCCTATTTTAACGATAAACAGCGTCACGCCACCAAGATGGCGGCAAAACGGGCTGGTATCATCGCCCGGGAGTTACTCTCGGAACCGACCGCGGCGGCAATTTCCTACGGTTATAAACCGGATTCGGAGGAGGTAAAAAACATACTGGTGTACGATTTCGGTGGCGGTACTTTCGATTCTTGTTTGATCACCGCCGCAGGAAATCAATTTATAGAATCGGGGAAAGCTGGGGATCTCTGGTTAGGAGGAGATGATATAGATGCACAATTAATGCAATTTGTCAAGGAAAAAGTGGCACAAGAAGAAGATCTAGAGGATGTGGACGCTCTGATCGCCGCGATGCCCCATTATCAAAGAGTAAGATTTTTAGGGGATTTCAAGAGCGCCGTAGAGAGGGCAAAGATAGATTTAAGTAGTGCTGAAAGTGCCACCATTATCCCCGCGACCCCGCTGATCGATGAGATGGGTATGGCGATCACCATTGCCGTGACGATTAAGAGGAGTGAATTTGAAGAGATGATCCGGCCGCTAGTGGAGAAAACGATCGCCATCTGTCAAGAAGCGATCCGGTATTCCGACTATCCCGAAGATCTGATCGATGTGGTGTTATTAGTGGGGGGTTCCTCCCAGATTCCTTTCGTGCAAGAGGAAGTTAAAAAAGTTTTCGGTTGCGAGAGGGTGGTAGTTCACCGACGGCCGATGTATGCAGTAGCGGAGGGAGCAGCGATCGTGGCTGCTGGTTTAACAGAGAAGGTGATGACAGTATCGCGTGATTACTGTATCCATTTGGCCGACGGCAGCCAAGAGCTGATCATCAGACAGGGAGATATATTACCCGTTAAAACCATCAAAACTTTTAAAACCGAAGCGGATGATCAGAGTCTGATCCATTTTAAATTTTATAGTCCGGATCGGGTGCGGGCAGAAAGTACCGGGGAGAAGTGCGACGAGAAAATTGGCGAAATGTGGTTAGCTCTCGATCGACCCTATCCAAAGGGCACAGAAATATTACTAGCCGTTTCCCTAGACGAACAGAATAATTCTCTATCGATGGTGGCAAGTTTAAAAAATGACCCCTCGATCAAAGTGAGTTCCGATTTTTCCCGCGGGGGTGAGGACGAGGAGATCTCGCGACAGGTAGAAGAAAGTATCGAGGAGATGAACCGTAAGGAGTTATTAACCAAGGTGGGGGCCAAATACGTCTATCAAATAGCTGGGGAAATAGTTCGGGCGGCCAATCAAATCCGCGGAGAGGATGGAAAATCGCGGCAAGATCGGGTCAAGGTGGCCAGGGAAAAATTACGGGAGTTAAAAACTTACTCCTGCGAGGATAGTAGTCAGGGTCAAATCTTGATCTCCGAGTTCGACTTCGTTTTAAAATACTGTCAGATTCTGGTTCCGGAAGAACAAAAGGCACGCATCGAGCAACTGATCGAAGATTTAAATAAAGCTATCAATAACGGTAATCTCTCGGCTATACAGCGATTAAATGAAACAGCACTACAGGAGAGGAAAAATTTATCCGAATTGTTGCTGCTGCTGCTATTGTGTCGTAGCGTCATCACCCGTACTGGAGTGGTAAATCAAGCCAGCGCGGATAGTATGGCGAGAAAATTCCTAGGGGTTATCACCGCGTTGCAAGCGGGGGATCGAGAAACGGCGGAACGAGAATTACAGCGATTATTACCGGAAGTTCGCCAGAATTGCGAGATCGAATTACCCACAGGCAATGTGGCCACTGGATTAACCCGATTTTAATTATGAGTAAAATTAATTGTCCCGTTTGTCAACGATCGAACGTGGAGGGGAATGTTTGCCCCAATTGCGAGACGGATTTATCCTCTCTACGTCTTTTAATGGAACTATCCCCCGTTGTCGATAATCGGACTGCAACTAACCGCCGTGGTTTATTACTGGGATTGGCTCTTTTGCTGTTAATTTCGGGGATTTTTCTGGGTGCTATCGCTTCTAATCTATTCCCCCGTTCCCTACTCCCTGTCACCGAATCTAGTCCCGTTACCCCTCCTGTTGGGGAACTGATCGAGCCATCGAAGCAGCTGACTAAAACTGTCTGCGTGGATGGGTTTAACTATCGGGTTAGAGCGGGTGATTCTCTATCTCGTATCGCTCAACGTTTTTACGGAGATGAGTCTCTATTATCTCCCATACTTGAGGCTAATCCTTTGTTGCTTGATCGGCCCGATTCTCTCGAGGTCGGTGAAAAGTTATTTATTCCCAACTCTGATAAATCCTGTTAATTTTACCCAGTACGAATATTATGTTAGTTTTCTTGGGCTATGCTATTGGATTTGTTTTAGCTTTTTTTCTCGCCATTAGTTTAACGGCTGTTTTTTTAGGGTTTCCTACTAATAAAGACAATAACTATTGGTCAAGAAAATCAGAAATATTAACTGGCTTTGGTGGCGGAGTTGTCATCATATTTTTCCTCTTTGTCCTCAAAAATTGGCTGGCTTTAGATGATAATTTTATCAATTATTTTTATATCACTACACTGGGGATAAATTTATTTTGTTTTTCTGGGCGAATAGAAGGAATTAAAAAGGGCAGAGAACTGGCGAATAAGGCGATAAAATTACAAGCGGAAGATACGGGAAACCCTTTCGAGAAAGGAAAGTTATCGGAGGCGTTAAAATTCTACCAAGAGGCTAACAAATTAATTAATGATCCTAAGTTAAGATGTTTAGAGAAAAATCTTGAACAAGAATTAGAAAAAAGAAAAAAATTTCTGGATTTTTTTAAACAGGGTAAGGAGTTGGGAAATCGGGGATATTTTAAGAAGGCTTTAGAGGTACTGGAAAGCGCACAGGCTCTTTATTCCCATAACCGAATCCGTTTAGAAATCCAGCAATGTCAATTACAGGTAGAGCAAGAAAATATCTGTCAAGTAAGACTGAAAAAAGCCCAGGAATTGGCCCGACAGGGACAACTAAAACAATCGAGAGAGTTAATAAATAAAGCCCTAGCAGATTTCCAGCGACTGGACGTTAAAAACCTATTAACTAAAGTAGAACAGATAACGATCGGCTTCAATTATTTTGAACAGGGAGTGGCTGCCGAAAAAAAAGGCGATCTAAACAAGGCTATAAATAGATATCGAAAAGCCCTACTCATGATACCGGAATTAATCGATATAAACCGGCGATTAGGCATAACCAATATTAAAGCGGGGAACTATCGGGAGGGAATAGAACAATTAGAGGGAATCGAAGATAGGGAATCGATCTACTTTCGGGGTTACGGTTATGCGAGATTAAAGGAATGGAGGAAAGCACGTCGGGAATGGAAAAAGATCGATCGACCGGAAATTAAAGAACAGATAGAGCTGCTCACCCGATATAGCCAAAGGGAAAAATTAACTCTACAGAAGGAAATACAAGAACTAATTCCAGAAGAAAACCTAGAATTGGCCCGCTCGAAAAGCGAGGTGTTTTTAGAGAAATTCGGCGATGACCCTCAAGTTAGCCAGAACTTAAGCAATCATATCGCCCCCCGCATAGCCCATCAACTTTGGCGGTCTCAGGATCGAGAAAAAATCCTGATCAACGCCGAGAGGGAATGGGAAAGAAAACGCAATCTAGAATCATTGCACAATTTGGCAATCGCCCTTTATTATCGATCGGTAGAAAATCCCGCTACCCTAGAGAAATTAATACCCGTCTGGTTATCCGCTACGGCGAATTTAAATCTCAACACCAGTATCAGGAATGTGGTTTGGAAAGTTATCGATGACGGTGATATACGCGACTTAGAGGCACAATTAACCCGAATACTTGAGGAGCTGATCGATCGAACCAAAGAAGACCTAAATTACTACCTGCAACTTCGCGATCTTTACCGTCGCGATACTGTCGCCCTAGGGTTATTACGCGATAATCCTGTAGAGGGAATCTATATCGAAGGGTTAACCATCCTACCCGGGTTGTATCGGACTCACCCCGATAGAAATACTGTTAAACTGCCTGATCAATTCTGGGCGACTCTCTATACCCGTTGGGGGGAATCGGTGGCTGCCTGTTTGCAGGGGGATCGGGTTCGCGGGGTCGCTTTAAAACCCCTAACCTGCCAATCTAATCTCGAACAGATAGCTAATACTTTTGTATCATTCCATCAAGGTTGTCATTATCTACAACAGAAACAGTGGCAAAAAGCCGAGAATCCTTTAAAAGAGGCGAAACCAGCCCTTAAAAATCACCCAGAATGGATTGAGGAGATCGATCGACTTTACCTAGAATTACAGGAGGAGATTGAGGGTTTCGAGAATCTATTAAGAATGAATAAAAATTGGTACGAGTTAGTACAAACTACTAACTCGAAAATGTATTACGTCCGAGATCAAGCCTTGGAAATAGTCGGGAGATTGGATGAGCAAAAGATAAACGAGTCTAAAGCTTTAAGCGAACTGGAGAAATTAAAACAGATAGATTACAATAATGCCATACTAAACGAATTGATTGAGGAGATTATTTTTAGAAAAGACGTAAGGGAAGTGGGGCGATTGATGGATCGCAATCAATTTTCCGAGGCGATCGAAAAGGCGAAACGATCGAGATCGCAAAAACTCCGTCACCTTACCGCCCAACTCTGTCTCGATCTTTTAAGAGAAAATTATCAAAAATTACCCCCAGAATTACTGATAGAACTTGTTAGATCGGCTTACGAATTATGCCCCGACGATCCAGAGTTTCGAGAAGTCTATAAACTATTTCATATTATTTAATGGGAGTTAGATTAATGTACGATAATTTAGATAGTAATCCTTACGATATTCTAGAAATTTCTCCAGCTGCTTCCACTGCCGAAATCACTAAAGCTTTTGGTCTGGCTATGAAACGCCGTAGCTATTCGATGGATAGCATCGCTAAAGCGCGTAAAATATTAATGAATCCTCAAGATAGGATAGTTGCGGATTATTTACGTCCTCATCTCCCTCTGGTTCAACGCTTGAAAACCATGTCTTTTTCGGAATTGTCTAAACCTTTACCATCTTTAGAAATCTTAAATAGCATGGATGATATTAATAATTACGATCAAGAACAACTTAAAAAAGTTGCTGGCGAACTGGCTTCATCGATACTCAAAGACATTAATTTTTTCGAGGACTAAGAATGAATAATTACAAAATTAGCGAAGAAGATAGAAACAAATTATTAAGCCAAATAAGAAATTTATTCAAAGAGGAGGCAAGTTTAAAACAAGCTTTACGGCAGCAAGGAGAGAACAATCGCTCGCAAAAAGAACAAATTTTTTTAGAACTATTAGAGGTGTTTGATACCCTCGAATCGTTATTAAATTTTTTAGAAGATCGACCCGAACCTGATGAGCGAGTCTGGAAAAGATTACCGAAATCTTTAAAAAGCGTACAGACAAAATTATTAAGTATCCTAGAAAAACGTCAGGTGCTGAAAATAGAACTGTCCGATCATCAGCCAGATTTTACTATTTGTCAGGTGGTGGAGCAAGAAATACGCCCCGATTTGGCAGAACAGACGATCACAAAAATAGTCAGGCAGGGATTTACCATCGAGGATAAATTACTCAGACCGATGGAGGTTATTACATCTAAGCAAGAATAGATAACCCCCTTGCCACTTCCCACTCTCAACTCGGCGTTCTGGCGATCCCGTCCACCTATTTCCTGAGAATTCTAGAGGTAATTGTAAATATTTGTTACAACGAGACGAGGAAAAATCTGAGGACAGGGACAGAAGAAAGGATTATGGACGGGGATCAAGGATTTCAGCAGGAAACTGCATTGGGGATCAAGAGAAACCGATTGTAACGTTTTCGATACCTCTCGCCGATTCTCGTAATAGTTCGATACACATAACATAGATGATCGGCGATGATTGTAAATTTATATTGCGAATAGCTCATCTTCTTCGGTGTTTTCCCTATACTGGTTTTCATCAACTTTGAGCCGACGTGCAGAAAAGTTAGACCACCAAGTTTGTAAGAGGTCAGAAAGATGCAATTAACCGCAAGAAATAACTGGGGCCACGTTTCTTTAGCAATGCTAAAAAGCTTTCTTCTCTGGAGTTTCGTCCTCACTGTCTGTTTATTAGTAGTGGGATTTCCTTTAGTAGTATTAATGATGACAGTGGGGGCATTGTCTGCGATTATCTTACAGTCAGTTTTACCGATTAGTTCCGTGCTTTTAGTGGCGGGAATGATTATTGGTATTAACATTTTGGCTATCCTAATTAGTGCCGCTTTATTAACAGCAAAAGGTGTTCATCCCCATGAAGTTAGCTGGTTGCACTGGTTACACGGTGAGGTAAAAACCTCTCATCAAGCTGTTTATGCTTCTTGTCCCCTAACTTGCGGAGTAGTTCATTAAATCTGATTTTCTTACAGTGGAATTGCTTATCTTTTTTCTATTTAGATTTATTTAAGTTTTCAACTGCCTTATCGGTTGATTATACACACTCCAAGCTAGTGCAACCCGGTTTCCCCGGGTTTTTTCATTATTATTGAGCTAAAGCAGTTATCTGAATGGTGAGGTACAAAGTTTTCGTTTTGGGGAGTCGGTCGCCGGTCGTCGATATCAAATTATGAGAAAGGCTGTAACTGAATATTAGAAGATAGGGAAATAAAAGCGGCGTTGCTGAATCAAGGTATGAATGCCAACTGTGCATCGTATCCAAAAGTTAGTTTGGGTCTAGGTTTTAAAAATCCCACAAGAAGAAGATTCATAGCTCAAATCAGCAACGCCATAAAAGCTTTTTTGCTGTGATAGGTAAACAGTGATCAGTTAACTGAAAACTCACATCTGATCAGTGATAACTGATAACTGATAACTGATAACTGATAACTGACCGGTATAATGGGGGAGAAAACCGGAAAAAATCGATGTCTAGCCTTCCAGAAACCGACAATCCCAGCTACAAGGTCATCTTAGAGGCATTAAACCATTTAATCAGCGTTGTTGCCCGTTTACGAGATCCAGAAAGCGGCTGTCCTTGGGATTTAGCCCAAACCCCGGAAACCCTGATTCCCTACGTTATCGAAGAAGCTTATGAGGTGGTAGCGGCGATTAAAAGCGGTGATAAAACTGCCATTGCCGAGGAATTGGGCGATTTACTGCTACAGGTGGTTTTACAAGCCCAAATTGCCAGTGATGAGGGTAATTTTAGCCTAGAAGAAGTGGCTAGAGGCATCACCGATAAATTAATTCGTCGTCATCCCCACGTTTTCGGGGAGCTATCCCTAGAAAATCCTGAACAGGTGCGTCAAAATTGGGAAAAAATCAAAGCTGAGGAAAAAAATGACCCGACTATTAGCGGCAAATTAACCCGTTATGCCCAAACTTTACCACCCTTGATGGGGGCGATGAAAATTTCTCGGCAAGCAGCGCGAGTCGGTTTTGAGTGGGAAAATATCGGAGGAGTCTGGGAAAAATTCGACGAAGAGTTAGCAGAATGGCACGATTCCCTAGAATCGGGCGATAAAGAGCATCAACAGGCCGAATTAGGCGATTTACTCTTTACTATTGTCAATCTTGCTCGCTGGTATGATTTGGACCCCAGCATCGCTTTACAAGAGACTAATCTGCGTTTTATTCAACGTTTTTCCCTAGTGGAATCTGTGGCAGAAAAGCCTCTCCATGACTATACACTAGAGGAATTAACAGTTTTTTGGCAGCAAGCGAAAGCTAAGTTACACCAACCATCATCTGGGCAATAATGCAAGAGCAAGAAATTAATAAGGACAAATCCAAGAGTTTTTGGGCTTCTATTCGAGAAAATCTGCAAATTATCACTATAGCTTTAATTTTAGCCCTACTGATTCGCACTTTTGTGGCTGAACCTCGTTTTATCCCCTCTGATTCTATGTTACCCACTTTAGAACAGGGCGATCGCTTAGTAGTGGAAAAACTTTCCTACGATTTCCATCCTCCTCGACGGGGGGATATCGTCGTCTTTGAACCGCCGGCACAATTACAATTACAGGGATACCAAAAGGACCAAGCTTTTATTAAAAGAGTGATTGCCACAGCAGGGGATGTGATTGCTGTCAAGGAGGGCAAAATTTACCTGAATAATCAACCCTTGTCAGAGGATTATATTCTAGAATCCCCTCAATATAATTTAATGCCTTTGCTTGTGCCGGAAAATAACTTATTTGTCATGGGAGATAATCGCAATAATAGCAATGACTCCCATATCTGGGGGTTTTTACCGGAAAATAACGTGATTGGTAGGGCGGTTTTTCGCTTTTTTCCTTTTAATCGTTTGGGGATTTTAGGGGGGAATAGCTAATCAGCAATTTTTAGTCTTGATGATGTTGAACAATTAAGACGGAACAGGGGGCATGATGGAGAACATAATTACTCACACTACCTAAGAATAACTCTCCTAGACCCGATCGCCCACGCCGACCGATGACAATTAAATCAATATTTTCCTCTCGCGCCACTTTACAGATAGTTTTGGCTGCATGACCGTAAATTTGCCGGTATTCTCCCTTTACACCCATTTCTCCCGCCTGATTAGCTCTTTTTTGCAACATTTCTACCCCTTTCTGCTCGAATTCTTCCCATTGTTGCCGCCAAAAATCGAGAGTGAGATCATTACCCTGGGCGGGGTAAATATCGGCTAAATTGGGCGGAATCGGTAAAGGGCTATAATCTTCTTCAGGGGAAAGGACGTGCAGTAGTAGAAGGTTAGCTTCGTACTTACTGGCTAAGGATACAGCCTCCTTAAAGACACTCTCCCCCATCTCTGATAAATCTACTGCTATCAAGATTTTTTGATACATTTTTCCACCTCTGCAACCATGCCTTATTTAACGGAATCCGACGCTATTAGGAATGCGATCGATCACTTTTCTCATTTTCCCATTCTTTGGTTAGATACGGAAGTGGCCGATTACGATAGCAAGACTCCCCGTTTGTCTCTGATTCAAATTCTCGCTGATTCCACGGACTTAACCGGGGAGCGGGTGACAATTTTGGATGTTCTCGATCAACCCGATCTTACTAACTATTTTATCACTAAAATCATGCTGGTTGACCGGATAGAAAAGGTTTTTCACAATGCTAGTTATGATTGTAAATTTTTGGGCGGTAAAAGCCAAGTTAAAAAAATTACCTGTACCCTAGAGTTAGCTAAAAAGGTTCCCTACTATATTGCTCCTTTACCCAATTATCAACTGAAAACTGTGGTTGAATTAGGTTATACTTGATATTTATGAGAATGGCTGTAATAGCTAGAAAAAATTGCTTGCGGGGATAATCTAAATGACTGTAAAGATCGCTTATCTGGGACCGGTGGGAACCTATTCAGAAACAGCCGCTTTAGCCTATGCTAATAGTTTACCACCCCAGCCTCGTCAATTAATACCCTATCCTAGCATTGCCTTGGCCTTGCGAGCGGTTGTCCAAAATCAGGCCGATTTAGCAGTAGTCCCGGTGGAAAATTCCACCGAAGGAAGTGTGGTAATGACTCTTGATGCTTTATGGCAATTACCCGGGTTACAGATTCAACAAGAATTAGTTTTACCGATTTCCCATGCACTTCTATCTCCTCGACAATCGCTAACAGAAATTAAAACCGTTTATTCCCATCCCCAAGCTTTAGCCCAATGTCAAAAGTGGCTAGAAAATAATTTACCTAACGTGCCGATTATTCCCACCAATTCTACCACAGAAGCGATTCAAATTCTCGATCGAGAGGCTAATTCGGCCGCTATTGCTTCTCCCCGGGCGGCAAAACTCTATAATGTACCAATATTAATACAACCAATTAATGATTATCCCGATAATTGTACCCGTTTTTGGGTCATGGCTTTAACTTCTCATCGCCAAGGTGAGCGGATGTCCCTCGCTTTTCAGGTTTTAGATCAACCCGGCGCTTTAGTCAAACCTTTAGAAGTTTTTGCCAAACGTCAGCTTAATTTATCTCGGATCGAATCGCGACCAACTAAAATATCTTTAGGGGAATACATATTTTTTATTGATCTAGAAATTAATCCAGATCAACAGCATTTAATCGCGGCAACTTTAGAAGAATTAACCAATTATACCGATGCGATCGAGGTTTTTGGTGCTTATCAGGTGGTTAATTTGCCTAGAGAAAGTTTAGAGGAATTATAAACTAAATTCCTCATAAATTACAGAAATTAAATAGAGATATTTTAGCTTTTAAGAGAGGGAAGAATCGGCAAAGATGAGTTTTCCTCTGGGGGAGAATCAAGCTTTCTTTCCCCCACTAGAGGAAGAATAATTTCTACAGTTGTTCCTAAACCTTGACCTTGACTAGAGATAGTAATATCTCCCCCCATCATTTTCATAAAATTCTTAGAAATAGCTAATCCCAAACCCGTACCGCTAAATTTTCTAGTTGTGGAACCATCAATCATCACAAAAGGACGGAATAATTTTGATTGTTGCTGGGGGTCTATACCGATTCCTGTATCGATTATAGTAATAATAGCCTGTGTATTTTCTAGGCGAGTTATTAAAGAAATTGTGCCTGTATCAGTAAATTTAATTGAGTTAGAAATAACATTCAAAATTACCTGTTTAAATTTAGTGTGATCAGTATAGACTATGGGATTTTCTGGACACAAAATTCGATTAAATTTTAAGTGCTTACGTTGCAGCGAAGCTGTTTGTAAATTAATAACTTCATTGATAATTTGATGTAAATCTACTGGTTCATGATTAACAGAAAGTTTGCCCGCTTCTATTTTAGCAATACTGAGAATATCATCAATAATTTCCAACAGATGTACGGCTGCCTTATCCGCTTGTTGCAGATATTCTTTTTCCTCCTGCTCACTGTTACAAAATCCATCCATAACGCAACGAATTGAGCCAATAATACCATTAAGAGGGGTGCGTAATTCGTGGGAAGTATTAGCCAAAAATTGGTTTTTTAATTGATTAGCATTTTCCGCTTCTTGCCGACTCTTAACTATTTCCTCTCCCCAAAGACGTAACCTTTCGAGCATTCCCTCTAGGGCCGAGGCTAACTGATTAATTTCTCGAATATTAAAGTTTTCTGGTCTAATCTTTTGGGAAGGAATTTTCTGAATATTTAAGGCATAATCTCGCAGTTTTTCTAAAGGTCTAGCTAAATCCCCAGCAATAATTACAATAGCTACTAAATAAGCTAATAATAAACCAGAAATAAGATAAAAAATTGCCTCCCAAATTTGTTGTAGAGGAGCCAGAGATTGGGAGAGGGAACTAATGGCTAAAACTATCCATTTTTGGGATGATTCTCCCGTAACTGGACTGGGGAGGGAACTGTAACCAGCGACTAATTCTTTGCCATCTTTCTCGAAAGAAAATAAATGGAGAAATCTCTGTTGACCTCTAACAGCATTACTGATGATTATATTGAGGCGTTCCGCATCAGCTTCTTGACTGATATGGCGACCAATGCGATCAAAATAGGGATGAGCGAGAATAATACCATTTTCAGAAATAACCACGGGATAACCCGATAAAGAACCGGGTAAAACCTTCTCACGGTAAAGTAGAGAAGTTTGCAGAATCAGACTAGATTGTAATTGTCCTTGATTATCGTAGATGGGAACAGCAAAAACTAATTCTAATTGACGATTATTATTGGGAGATTTGGTTAAAAGTTGTCGAGGTAAACTTTTAATTAAAATATTTTCGATGTTTCCAGCAAAGCTAGTCCGTTTCTCTGTCCATCTTTCCAGAGGTAAAACTTTGATAATTTCTGGTTCACAGGCTCGACTTAATAAAGGTTTCTTGGTTTTAATATCAATTAATTCCAGACAGTTAATCTGATTAGGAAGCTGCGCCGTGAATTGTTGTAAAAAAGCTTGTTTTTCGGCTAAGGTTCCCTGTTTTAAAACCAGACTTTCCCCCGCAGTGATCAGATTGACCTGCAAAAATTGAATTGATTGCTCAATATTGTCTGCTTTTCTGATGGCACTTTCGGTGAGATTTTGACGGGCCGTTTCCAAAAAAGCCGATCGCGCCTTACGATAGGTGACATAAACACCCATCAGTAGTACAGGTACACTGACTAGGAGTAGGCGAGAGAGCAGAATACGACGAAAGGAGGATTGACCGATAGACATGGGCAGAAATCGGTTTGATTCTGGCTATCAAACTCCAAACTATACTAGCGTATTCACCAATCTGACCCGGTGATATCCCTCATCATTTGCCATGAATCATCCTCACACCACCGTTATTTTAGCCATGAGTGCCGATGGTAAAATTGCCGACGCTTACCAGTCAGCGGCCAGATTTGCCTCTGCTACCGATAAAATGCGTCTAGAACAACATTTATCGCGCATGGATGCCGCTTTATTCGGTGCTAACACCCTGCGTGCTTATCAAACCAGTCTTTCTATCCGTCATAGCGATTTTCTCGCATACCGTCAACAACGGGGATTATCCCCGCAGCCGATACAGATCGTTTGTTCTCATTCAGGCCAGCTTGATCCCCGGATGAAATTTTTTCAGCAGCCTTTCCCTCGCTGGTTAATCACGGCAGCGGAAAAAGTGGCGGCATGGGAAAATCGGGGTTTATTTGAGCTTGTTTTAGTATGCGGCGATTGGAAGACCATTTTTAGTCAATTTACCGCCCTAGGTATCAAAAAGCTGGCGATTTTGGGAGGAGGTGAATTAATTGCCTCTCTTTTAGCTGAAGATCTAATCGATGAAATCCATCTAACCATTTGTCCGTTGCTGTTAGGAGGCAATAAAGCGGCAACTCCCCTGGGAGGCCCTGGATTTATGGCTGATTCTGCCAGAAAATTACAACTTTTGAGCGTGGAAACCGTGGAAGCAGAAATTTTCCTACATTATTCCCTTGAACGAGATTCCCATAAATCCCAAAACTAGATTACCTTAAATAAAAAGGTTGACTTATCTTGTCCCATGGTAGAACAGCTTAAACCTCAATATTCTGTGGCTTGGATTGATAAAATGAGTGAGATTCCCCAACAAAAATGGGATGCTCTCGCTCAACCCCTAACTACTCCCTTTCTAGAGTGGCAATGGTTACATAATATCGAAACTTCCGGCAGCGCCACGGGACGGACGGGGTGGCAACCTGCTCATCTCACAGTTTGGTGCGGTGCTGAGTTAATTGCCGCCGCTCCTTTGTATATTAAAAGTCATAGTTACGGTGAATTTGTCTTTGACCACCAATGGGCAGATCTTTCCCATCGTTTGGGGATTAGATACTATCCAAAACTGTTAGGAATGACCCCTTTTACTCCGGCGGTAGGTTATCGTTTTTTAATTGCTCCGGGGGAAAATGAACTGGAGATTACTGCTTTAATGATAGCGGCAATTGATCATTTTTGTGATCAAAATAATCTGTCGGGTTGTCATTTTCTTTTTGTGGATCCCCAATGGCGAATTTTAATGGAAAATTTGGGCTTTACTCCCTGGTTACACCATAGTTATATCTGGAATAACAAGGGTTTTCAAAGTTTTGAAGATTATCTGACGGTTTTTAATGCTAATCAACGCCGCAATATTAAACGGGAACGGAAAGCGGTGACTAATGCGGGGTTAATTATTAAAACTCTGGCTGCCGAAGAAATTCCCCATCATTTATTCCCGTTAATTTATCGGTTTTATAGCAGTACCTGTGATAAATTTTACTGGGGAAGTAAATATCTGACACAGAAATTTTTTGAACAATTATATCCGAATTATCGTCAGCGAGTGGTTTTGATTACTGCCTACCAAAATGAAAAGGATACTAAACCGGTGGGTTTATCTTTTTGTATTCGCAAAGATACTAATCTTTATGGTCGTTACTGGGGCAGTTTTCAAGAGTACGACTGTTTACATTTTGAAGCTTGTTACTATCAACCGATCGATTGGGCAATTAGTCAAGGTATTACCATGTTTGACCCCGGTGCGGGAGGACAACATAAAAAAAGACGGGGTTTTCCCGCTACTGCTAATCACAGTTTACACCGTTTTTATCATGGCAAAATGACTCAAATTCTCCGCAACTATATCCAAGAAATTAATCAAATGGAACAGGAAGAAATTGAGGCAATCAATCAAGATTTACCCTTTTCTAAAAGAGAAATTGAGTTCAACGAGTAATTTAGATAGGGTTTGTCCCTATTAGTGCAATCAACTATGAATACGAGGTTCCGGGTGCAGATTGGCTAAAATCTCACTTTCCATCGCCGCTAGGGTTTCTAAACGTTGCTCGATCACTGTCCGTTCAAAATAATCCGCTGCTAATAGCCAATAAATACCATAATGACGCGCTTCGGAAGCCATTAAACCGCGATAAAATTGAGCTAATTGAGGATCGGGACAATACTCTCCCAATAAACCTAATCTTTCGTGGGAACGCGCCTCAATTAAAGCTGATATTAACAGAGAATCCAAAAGGCGATCGGGTTCTTGGTGACGAATCTGGGCCTTTAATTTAGCACCATAAGGGGGAGAATTTAAGGGAGCGAGGGGAATTCCCCATTTATCTAACCATTGATTGACCTGTTCAAAATGTTCTAATTCCTCTTGGGCGATCGCTGTCAATTTCCGCACGAGGGAAGCGTAGGAAGGATAACGAAACATGAGATTTAAGGCTACTCCTGCCGCTTTTCGCTCACAATGGGAATGATCGAGCAGAATAATCTCTAAATTATTAATTGCCTGTTCTATCCAATCCCTAGAGGTGGCAGTAACCAATAAATCAATCTTTCCCATCGTCGCTGATTCCAATTTGCTGCATCTTTCACCCTAACCCAAAAAGTCGAACAACACCAGTCAAAAACTAAGGACATGGCTTCTGTGATAGCCTAGATGATCGATGAAGCATAAACTTTCAAAATACTATAGCAGCAAATCTCTCTATGAATAGCCCCTTTCTCGACTATCTCAACGGTCCAAAGCATCCCGTCCTCGTCTTTGATGGGGCGATGGGAACTTCCCTACAAAGCCAAAATCTGACGGCCGAGGACTTTGGTGGGGCAGAATACGAAGGGTGTAACGAGTATCTTGTCCATACTAAACCTAGCGCCGTAGCCAAAGTCCACGAAGCCTTTTTAGCCGTGGGTGCGGATGTGATTGAAACCGACACCTTTGGGGGAACCTCGATAGTTTTAGCCGAGTACGATTTAGCCGACCAAGCCTATTATCTCAACAAAAGCGCCGCCGAACTGGCCAAAGCTTGCGCTAATAAATACTCTACCCCCGAAAAACCCCGTTTTGTGGCGGGTTCCATGGGGCCGGGGACAAAACTGCCCACTTTGGGTCATATTGACTTTGATACGCTCAAAAATGCCTACGTGGAACAGGTAGAGGGTCTCTACGATGGCGGGGCAGATTTATTATTAGTAGAAACCTGTCAGGATGTCCTGCAAATTAAAGCGGCTTTAAATGCTATTGAAGAAGTATTTCAGAAAAAAGGTCAACGATTGCCCCTCATGGTTTCGGTGACGATGGAAACCATGGGAACGATGTTAGTAGGAACAGAAATTAACGCCGTTGTCTCTATTTTACAACCCTATAAAATCGATATTTTGGGACTTAACTGCGCCACTGGTCCCGATTTAATGAAACCCCATATTAAATATCTCTCGGAAAATTCCCCTTTTATTGTTTCTTGTATTCCTAACGCTGGTTTACCGGAAAATGTCGGCGGTCAAGCCCATTATCGCCTCACTCCCGTAGAATTAAAAATGGCTTTAATGCACTTTATCGAAGATTTGGGAGTACAAATTATCGGCGGTTGTTGTGGTACTCGTCCCGACCATATTCAAGCTTTAGCGGAACTAAGTCAGGGTTTAACTCCGAAATCTCGTCATTATCATTATGAACCCTCCGCCGCTTCTATCTACAGTACCCAACCCTATATTCAAGATAATTCTTTCCTGATTGTCGGGGAAAAATTAAACGCCAGTGGTTCTAAAAAATGTCGGGAACTTCTCAATGCTGAAGACTGGGATAGTTTAGTATCTATGGCGAAAGCGCAGGTAAAAGAAGGGGCGCATATTCTCGATGTCAACGTCGATTATGTGGGCCGGGATGGGGTGCGCGATATGCACCAATTAGCCTCTCGTTTAGTTAATAATGTCACCCTACCTTTAATGTTAGATTCCACCGAATGGGAAAAAATGGAAGCGGGGTTAAAAGTAGCGGGGGGTAAATGTATCCTCAACTCCACTAACTACGAAGACGGGGAACCGCGTTTTTATCAAGTCTTGGATTTAGCGAAAAAATACGGCGCGGGGGTAGTAATTGGAACCATTGATGAAGAAGGAATGGGACGCACTGCCGAGAAAAAATTCCAGATAGCTAAACGGGCCTATTATGCGGCGATAGAATACGGAATTCCTCCCTACGAAATCTTTTTTGATCCTTTAGCTTTACCGATTTCTACCGGTATCGAAGAAGACCGAGAAAATGGCAAGGCTACTATCGAAGCAATGGGCCGAATTCGCCAAGAATTGCCAGAATGTCACATTCTTTTAGGTGTGTCTAATATCTCCTTTGGCTTGAATCCGGCAGCGCGTCAGGTATTAAATTCCGTCTTCCTCAACGAAGCGATGCAGGTGGGGATGGATGGGGCAATCGTCAGCGCTAATAAAATTCTTCCTCTGGCAAAAATTGAACCAGAATATCAGCAAGTTTGTCGGGATTTAATCTATGATAATCGTCGTTTTGATGGCGATATATGTGTTTATGATCCCCTGACCAAATTAACCGAATTATTTGCGGGGAAAACTACTAAAAAAGACCCCTCTAGTAATGCTAATTTACCCGTGGAGGAACGCTTAAAACAGCATATTATTGATGGGGAAAGATTGGGACTGGAAGACGCTTTGAATCAAGCTTTACAGGACTATCCACCCCTAGATATTATTAATATTTTCCTCTTGGATGGGATGAAGGTAGTGGGTGAGTTATTTGGTTCGGGACAAATGCAGTTACCTTTTGTTCTCCAATCTGCCCAAACTATGAAAGCATCTGTTGCTTTTTTAGAACCCTTTATGGAGAAAAAAGAGGGGGATAATAATGCCAAAGGGACTTTTATTATCGCAACAGTTAAAGGGGATGTTCACGATATTGGTAAAAATTTAGTTGATATTATCTTGACAAATAACGGCTATAAGGTGATTAATTTGGGCATTAAACAACCCGTAGAAAATATCATCGAAGCCTACAAAGAACATAAAGCCGATTGTATCGCTATGAGCGGTTTATTGGTGAAATCAACGGCTTTTATGAAGGAAAATCTGGAGGTTTTTAACGAAAAAGGAATCACCGTTCCCGTTATCCTTGGCGGGGCAGCTTTAACTCCCAAATTTGTCCATGATGACTGTCAAAAAACCTACAAGGGACAGGTTATCTATGGTAAAGATGCCTTCTCTGACCTGCATTTTATGGATAAATTAATGCCCGCTAAAGCTGGCGGTCAATGGGATGATAGTAAAGGCTTTTTAGGTAAGTTTGCCGAGGCAGAAAAAACCCCGGTTGTTGCCGAAGAATTAAAGGTTAATCCCGATACTATTTTTACCGATGGCAGCGTCAACCAAGAATTAGTTATTGATACCCGTCGTTCCGAAGCGGTGGAAGTTGATATTCCCCGACCAACACCGCCCTTCTGGGGTACTAAAATATTAACGGCAGCAGAAATTCCCATCGAGGAGGTTTTCTGGTATTTGGACCTACAAGCTTTATTTGTCGGTCAATGGCAATTCCGCAAGCCAAAAAGCCAATCGAAGCAAGAATACGACCAGTTTTTACAGGAAAAAGTTCATCCAATTCTAGCAGCATGGAAAGAGAAAATTGTCAAGGAAAATTTACTAAACCCCACATTAATTTATGGTTATTTTCCCTGTCAGTCGTCCGGTAATTCCCTGTTAATTTACGATCCCGAATCGATACAAGCAGGCGAAAAACCCGAAAATCTGCAACCAATCGCCATTTTTGAGTTTCCGCGCCAGAAATCCGGTCGTCGTCTCTGTATTGCTGACTTTTTCGCCCCGCAGGAATCCGGTATTATCGATGTTTTCCCGATGCAAGCGGTGACAGTGGGGGAAATCGCCACGGAATACGCTAAATCTCTCTTTGATGCCAACGAATATACCGAATACCTCTATTATCACGGCATGGCTGTCCAAACCGCCGAAGCCATGGCCGAATGGACCCACACCCGCATCCGTCGCGAGTTAGGTTTCGCAGAGTTCGATCCCGATAATATCCGCGATATACTACAACAGCGTTACCAGGGTTCTCGCTATAGTTTCGGCTATCCCGCTTGTCCCAATATTCAGGACCAATACAAGCAACTAGATCTGTTAGGATGCGATCGCATTGGGATGTATATGGACGAAAGCGAACAATTGTACCCAGAACAATCCACCACCGCCATTATTACCTATCACCCCACCGCTAAATACTTTAGTACCTAATCAGTGATCAGTTATCAGTGATCAGATTTGAGTTTTCATTGCAATTATCGACTTAGATCTATAATATGCCAGCAATTTTTTTCATTATTAACCATATGACAAAGTGGCCACTGCTGTGGTATTAATTTAGGATAGGAAGTTTTCGGGAGTCAGTCGTCGGTCGTTAATACCAAATTAGCCTACACTTCATCTTGATAAGAAAGGCTAGATTTTTTGCAGCTTCTTAGGGAAATTATGACCACTAATCCTCTTAACTCGCTCATTTTAGAGCAGATTAGTCATATCTGTGAGCAATACTCGATCGAAAGTCGTATTCTCGAAGATTTTGCCGATTTTGTCATCAAAAACCACCATAAAAAGTCTCCTAAACCATCGTTAACTAAATCAAAAACTACAGCCACCACCACCACAGTCCCAAAAGTTAAACCTTTAACTCTAACGCAACTTAAACAGGCAGTTTATGCCTATTTTGAGGTTAGCAATACCACAGAATTAAAAAAATCGAGTATGTTTCAAATGGCTACTAGAGCCTTTGATAACATCAATTTATCTCAGCGAGAAAGTTGGGAAAAAATTTACAGAGAGTATGTAGGTATTTTACCAGAAGAAGATGGGGAAACAGGTAAGCATTGTATTAATGGTATTAATATATTTAAATATTTTTATCCCTATCGTGTTTTCGAGCTTGATCCAAAAACTGCCACTAAGGAAGACATTAAAAATGCCTATTATCGTCTTTCTAAGATCTATCATCCCGATAACCAAGAAACAGGAGACGCAGAAGTTTTTGATTGTTTAACTGTCATGTATAAGTCTATCACCACGGAGATAAAATAATCATGCCTCAGAAAGCAAATACCTTCCTGATCCGAGATACCGAATTAGCTCAATGGTTTTCTATTACTCTTGAAAAACTAGACAAAATTGTTGATATTTTTGATGCTGATCCTAATGATGATTGGGATTTAGTTGAAGGTGTCGATTATCAATTTGTCAACAAAAAAGATAAAGTTAGATTGTTTTCTTTTGAAGGTGCTTTAAAAATTGCTTCCTATATTGATCAGCATGAAAAGCGAGGAATTTTATACAGATTTAGAGAATTTTTTACTAAGCACGATCAAAAAATTCGTCGCTCTTTGGCACGAAAATTAATTTTTAATGAATTGGCTGACTCTGGCGAAATTAAAATTTATCAAGGAGTGGCTATGATTCATAAACAGAGTTTGCGGCGAATTTTAAAAACTAATGGAGCCAAGCTAAATCAAACATTCAATAATCTTAAACTCCACGAATCTTCATCTTTGAAAGTTGATGATGAAGAACTTGCTAAGGTAATCAAAAATACTAAAACAGAAGTTCGTCCTTTAAAAATAGGAGTAGATTTTTACGAAGATGAAAAAAGAGAGTTTTGGTTCTCTGAAAGTGGAGTTGTTCGCATTTCTAAATCCATGAGTGAAACTTTGACGAATAAATCGCGCCAAGAAATGTGTAAAATGATTGAAATCGAGTTTCCTCTTGCCTTTAAAGAAATTCAGGAAAATCTAGATGACGATACCAAACAAAAAATCGAGATTGAAAAGGCTAAAAAACGAGCTAAAACTAGAGATAAAAACACTTGTCAGGTGACAGGGCAAAAACCGGATAAAGATGTAAAATTTAATCTCGCTGTCCATCATCTTTACTCTGTCCAAAAATATCCCCATCTAGCGACATTAGATCTGAATTTGGTGACTATTAAAGAAGAAATTCACCAAGAATTCCACGGTAATTTAGGGGGATTTAATAAACCTTGTACCATCGAGGATTTTATCGAATTCTTGCACGTTTACTATCCCGAACATCATGGTAATTTAGCCTTAAAACTTCAGAAAACTAAGAAAAAACTGGAAAAATTAGCTAAATAATCATTCAATTTCGGGGGGTGAATAGCTCCAAGGTGATTATAGATTTTTTTAGGGAAAGAACGACCACATCTCATCATGAGCGATAATTAATTTATTGAAAATTTGGGTTAAAACTCCTATCTGACGAGGAACAGCCGCATCTAAATCATTGGCAACTATTGTCAACTCCGCCCATAGTATATATGATAGTTGAACTCTAATTTAGGATCTAGCTGGGTCTAGAGAGGATAATATGGATAAGATCAAGGTAGGATTGTTGTTTGGTGGTCGATCGGGAGAACACGAGGTATCTATCAATTCGGCTCGATCGATCCTGCAAGCTTTTAATTATCCCGAAAATCTTGACAAATACGCCGTTATCCCCTTCTATATCGATAAAAATGGCTGTTGGCATTCGGCAGCAACTGCTAGACAAATTTTAACCTCTGGGCAACCCCTAGCTATTGAGAGTGATATAAAAGTCAATATCTGGCAATTTCCTCCAGAAGTGAGCCAAATTGAGGTTTGGTTTCCAATTCTCCACGGACCGAATGGAGAAGACGGCACTTTACAAGGATTACTCACTCTCATGCGGGTTGCTTTTGTGGGTAGTGGGGTCCTGGGTTCATGCCTAGGCATGGATAAAATTGCCATGAAAACTGCTTTTGCAGCCGCTGGATTACCCCAAGTTAAGTATAAGGCCATAACCCGCTCGCAAGTGTGGTCAAATGCCTGTGTTTTTCCGCAATTGTGCGATCAAATCGCCGAGGAAATAGGTTATCCTTGTTTTATTAAACCCGCTAATTTAGGTTCTTCGGTGGGTATTAGTAAAGCACGCAACCGGCAAGAATTAGAGGCTGCTTTAGATAGTGCTGCTAGTTATGATCGACGGATTATTGTTGAAGCAGGAGTAACCGCAAGGGAGATCGAATGTGCGGTTTTAGGTAATGATAATCCCCAAGCTTCTTTGGTGGGAGAAATTACTTTTGATAGTGATTTTTATGACTATGAAACTAAATATACTGACGGGCGATCGAGTATGGTTATTCCCGCTAATATTCCCGATAAAATTGCTAATCAAGTGCGAGAAATGGCTGTAGAAGCATTTAAAGCTGTGGATGCTGCGGGATTGTCGCGGGTGGATTTTTTCTATGTGGAAAAGACTGGGGAAGTGTTCCTCAATGAAATTAATACTCTGCCGGGGTTTACTAATTTTAGTATGTATCCCCAACTCTGGAAAGCCACCGGTTTAGAGTTTGATAAATTGGTCGATAAGTTGGTACAATTAGCCTTAGAAAGACAGGAAAAATAAGGTTAAATTACCACCATTTCTAGGATAGGAATTACCTATCCTAGAGATATTTATCAATTAGATAGTTTCAGGATCAATGCCCAATTCTCGTAATTTTTGGGCTAATTTTTCCTTCTCCAAGATAGCTTGTTCTTTTTCGAGGATAGCCTGTTCCTTCGCTTGTCGTTCCTGTTCCCTTTCTAAAAGAATCTGTTCCCTTTCTAAAAGAATCTGTTCCTTTGCTTGTCTTTGCTCTAATTCAGCTTCTTGGGGAGTGGGAACCAATTGACCATCGACGGTAAAATAACGCAGTTTACGGTCAAATATGCCTAAATATAGTTCTAATTGTTCACTCCATAAATAGCCGTTTTCATTAGCAGCAATAGCCTGATATTGTCCAGCAATTAATCTAAATCCTTGCAGTTCTAAACTTTCAGGATCAAACCAGAAATAGTTAGGAGTCCGAAAGGTATTTTGATAGAGATTTTTCTTTTTATTGCGGTCAATATTGGCCGTAGAATCGGAAAGAATCTCCACGATCACATTGGGATATTTACCCCCTTCTCCCCAAACCACCCAACTTTTGCGGGGACGTTTTTCTGTATCTAAAACCACAAAAAAATCAGGACCACAAAAATCACGTTTTTTTAGTTGTTCTTCGTTATAGTAGATGGTAAGATTGCCCGAAGCATAGTAATTACTTCTTTCTTGCCATAACCTTTCTAAACAACCGATCAGAATTGTAATTTGTTGTAGATGTAAATCACTTTCCAAGGGTGGTTCATCACTCCATAAATCGGTGGGGGGACAGGTAACTTCCGGTAAAATGTCGAGAGTTGTCATAGTTTTTCCCCGTTACACTAGCTTTGTTTAATTATAACTGTTACGCTCTTTTCTGGTCATAGAAAACTAATTTTTTGCTGACTCACGAGTAAAACTGTAGATAATTTGGGTAGCTAATTGTGGTAATTGTGAGAAATCTTCATCGGACATTTTTTGACGATCGAGTTTCATTTGTAATCCCGTCATCGAATCGTCTCCGTCGGAAATTAAAAATTCTAGGCGTTCAATTTCCGACCAATCTTTAATATCATTTAATATCTTGTCAATAACCAGAAGATAAGGATGGGAAGGATTTTTATACCAATTACTGCTGACACCCTGACGAATATCTAAACCTAAATGTACGATCAAAGGGGCGCGATCAAAAAGGGCATTGGCTACCGGTCGGGTTTCTTCTTGGAGAGATAATTGATTAGCGCGACTTAACTGCCGTAATTTCTCTAATTGATGATATCTTTGCGAAATTGACGGCGGATTTTCCCCCCAACTAAGAGCGATGGTGACTAGATAGGTTTGTAGGAATAGATGTCCTAACTTTTCCGCTTTTGTGGCCAAATAATTGGAATTATAATCATTAGCCTCGATCAGCAAAGGTACTCGCTCGACTATTTGCAAACCATAGCCTTTTAATCCGGCAATTTTACGCGGATTATTGGTAATTAAACGAATATTTCTCACTCCCAAATCGTTGAGCATTTGCGCTCCCATGCCGTAATCGCGCAAATCGGCGGGAAATCCTAACCTTTCGTTGGCTTCCACCGTATCTAATCCCATATCCTGTAAAGAATAGGCTTTTAGCTTATTAATTAAGCCAATTCCCCGGCCTTCCTGTCGCAGGTAAACCACCACCCCTAAACCGTTGTTTTCAATCATTTTTAGGGCAGCTTGTAACTGTTGCCGACAATCGCAACGCAAGGATCCCAAAGCATCCCCGGTCAGGCATTCTGAGTGCATTCGTACCATTACAGGTTGATCACCAAAGAGAGCGGGATCGCCTTTCACAATAGCGATGTGTTCGGTTTGATCTAATAAATTTCGGTAGGCATAAAGCTGAAAAGTGCCGAATTGACTAGGAAAATTACAGACCGTTTCCCGATGGACAAAGCGATCGTGTTTTAAGCGATAACTGATCAGATCGGCAATGCTGATTAACCTTAGATTATGTTGACGAGCGTATTCAAATAGTTGCGGTAAACGGGCCATGGAACCATCGGGATTTTGGATCTCACAGATAACTCCCGCCGGATACAACCCGGCTAATCGAGCTAGATCCACGGCTGCCTCCGTATGACCAGCGCGTTTTAAGACTCCACCGGCTTTAGCACGAATCGGGAAGACATGACCGGGACGGGTGAGATCGTCGGGACGAGTGACTGGATTAATGGCAACTTGCACGGTTTTCGCCCGATCTTCTGCCGAAATGCCAGTTTTAACGCCTAAATGGGGAGCGGCATCGATGCTAACGGTAAAAGCGGTTTGATTGCTATCGGTGTTTTTTGTCACCATCAAAGGTAATTCGAGAGCATCAAGACGCTCTCCCGTCATTGCCAGACAGATTAAACCGCGAGCTTGCACTGCCATGAAGTTAATCATATCGGGGGTGGCAAATTGGGCCGCACAGATTAGATCTCCTTCATTTTCGCGATTCTCATCATCAACTACTACAATAGCCCGTCCGGCTTTGATTTCCGCTAAGGCAGTATCGATAGAGTCAAAAGCGCTCGAAGTGACAGTCACAGGCATTAAAACGATAGAACTATTTTCATTCTACAGGTTTGCTCGATCTGCTGAGGGTCAATTTCTGCCAGTTCCCTAGAAAAAAGTCTCCCGGTGAACCTGACGGCTGCCCGGGAGACTTTTAGCTATCTTAAGCTAGAAAATTAGTTCAAACTAGCGGGGGTGATGCTGGCAACTTTGCCACCGAGACGGTTGATCTGTTGCAGGGTGTTATTTAACTGTTCAAAGGGGACGATAATCGCTTTGCTACTGCGACGGACACGGGGATAACCCGGTCTGCTAATAGCGGCAATTTCCACGCGATAGAGCTTACCCACATCACCATAGGCCACACTACCACCAAGAGCTTTACTGGGGGTGTTGCGTTGAGCAGAGGGACGATAGGCCCAACCATCGCTGCCACCGGAGGGACCGACTACTGCGGAAGCGCCGTTTTGGGCTAATTCCACCGCTAAACGGGAGGTTTTGCCGGCAATCTGAGAGCGATCGCTGTTGGCATAACCGCGATAGAGTTGGAACATCCGGGTAAATCCCACGGTTTTTTGACCGGGTTGGCTGGCAAAACCACGATAGTAGGGAACGATGCTATCACCGAAGTTTTCGGTATATTCGGCGGAATCGATATAGGAGTCGATATCGGCCTCGAATCCTTTGTTTTCATAGAGATCGAGGTGATAGACCACTTCCGACTCATCGTAGGGAGCGCGACCTAAAAGATGTTTGATATTAAGTTCGATGACGCGGGTTTGGAAGTTACCGTAGAAGAATTTGTTCTTATACAGTTCCGATTTGGCCACGGCGCGGACGAATTCCCGCACGGTGATCGAACCGTTGCAGAGTAAGGATTCGGCACTGGTAAGGCGCTCGGAACGCATGATATAGTCATTGCCTAGCACCTGACGATAGACGGCGCGAATAACCGCCTGTGCGTCGTCACGGGACCAATCGGGACGTAATTCCACGGGAGCAACCTCGCTAAAAGCGGTTGTCCCTAAACGGGAAGCTGAGGTAGTAATTGCCACTAAAGTTCTCCTACAAAAAAATGATCATTTTCTGACCCCTCAAAACTAGGGGAGGATCAGTTCGATTACCTGGCCGCCTTGACGATGGATATAACAAGGTCTGGAAGAACAGGTGATTGCTAACCCTTTTGCTAACAACCTCCTGTCTTTCCAGACCAGCAGTTTTTTCGATTGGACTAGCTGAGAGCGTTGATAGCGTAGTCGATATAGGAGTTGGCTTCTACCGCAGGGTCGCCACTTAAACCATGGTTGGCTTTGATGTATTTGAGAGCTTCGATGTACCAGCTAGGAGACAGGTCGAAGGTGCGGTTGATTTCGTCGATACCAGCGATGAGGTACTCGTCCATCGGACCGGTTCCACCAGCAACTAAGCAGTAGGTCACCATGCGGAGGTAGTAACCGATGTCACGAGCGCATTTTTCTTTACCGCGTTGGTCCGCCGCAAAGTTAGCCCCTTGCATTTGGGTGGTGTAGGGGTACTTGTTGTACACAGCTTGAGCAGCGCCAGAGATCAAAGAACTGGCTTTTTCGGTCAACGCTTTAGCGGCGGTGAGGCTGGCAGAAGCTTGACGAAAACGACCGAAAGCAACTTGGATTTCGGTGCTGCTTAAGAAACGACCTTGAGAATCAGCGGCTGCTACGGCTTCGGTAAGGGGGGTTTTCATTGTTTGGTATCTCCCAATAATCTTGCAATAAGTTTCCTACGGTTTAATTAAGACTAGCCCTGGGGACTAGGCGACAGCAGCGGCGGCGCGGTCGAAGTAGCTGGCAATTTCAGACATTAAAGCACTGCAATCGCCGGGGGTGACACCGTTGCGATCGTTAGCGATGGACAAAGCAGCTTCTTTCATTTTGCTTACGCCAGCAGCTACGGAAGCTCCTGGTACTCCTAAAGCTACATAGGTTTCGCGAAGACCATTTAAGCAACGATCGTCGAGAACACTGCCGTCGCCAGAGAAGGTAGCGTAGGTAACATAACGCAAGATGATTTCCATGTCGCGTAGGCAAGCGGCCATACGACGGCTGGTGTAGGCATTACCACCGGGGGTGATCAGTTGGGGCTGTTCAGCGAACAGGCTACGAGCGGCGTTGGCAACGATGGTGGAAGCGTTACTGGTGATCCGGTTAACAGAGTCCATCCGTTTGTTGCTGTCGGCAACCATGGCGCTGAGAGCGTCTAGTTGCGAAGAGCTTAAATATTCGCCACGAGCATCAGCTTGGGATACTACCCGGGTGAATGCGTCAAACATTGTCACAATCTCCTAAATTTAAATGGGATTTGCTTGCAATTAAAATTTTCCCTCTTAAGGGATTTCACGGTGAGTCTGGACGAGCCTTGACCGTGATTGTTGCGATTTACTTTAAGAAACCTGAAAAAACTTCACGGCTCTCTCATAAATCACCTAGGGAGGTTAAACAAGTATCCAGCTTAACTTTTGTCTGTTATCTTGGCCCCTCAAGTTAAATTTATACACTGCTGTCGAAACTTTGTTTGTTACAAATTATTAAGTTTTTTGCTGTCTTTTTGTAACGGCCACTTAACAATAACTCGATCGAGTTGGTCATCAATTCCTGACATGGCTCAAAGCCTCTCACTGTCGGGAAATCAAAGACAGCAAGGCTTTAAGGGTATAAAGGGCAGCAAGATAAAAATTTTAAGTTTTTTTTAATATTTTCCCGATTTCCCTTCCCCTATTACCCAAGGATCGCCCTTTCCAGCCCTCAAATACGATGAAGTTTTGTAAAGAAGGGTGTGGGGTGTGGGGTGTGGGGTGTGGGGTGTGGGGTGTGGGGTGTGGGGAGAACAAAGCTGTCTCCTGCCTCCTGCCTCCTGCCTCCTGCCTCCTGTGGCTCCTGAAGTTAAACTAGAAACCAGTGATCAAAAAAACTAGCCGTCCGAACCCGATGATTTCCTCCTTTCCTGTCCCCAATAGCTTAAATTGCCCTCAAATTCGCCTTGCTATTCGTTCTCTACAGCCGCAATTAGTCCACTGGCGCCGACAAATACACCAAAAACCAGAACTAGGCTTTCAAGAACATCTCACCGCCTCCTTAATCAGTCAAACCCTGACTAAATACGGAATTGACCATCAAACCGGCATCGCCGGCACCGGAATTGTCGCCACCATCGCAGGCAGTCAACCGGGGCCAGTTTTAGCCCTGCGGGCCGATATGGATGCACTACCGATCGCCGAAGAAAACCAAGTCCCCTATCGTTCCCAACATCCGGGCCAAATGCACGCCTGTGGTCACGATGGCCACACAGCGATCGCCCTCGGCACAGCAGTTTACCTAGCACAAAACCGTCACGATGTCAAGGGGATAGTAAAAATTATTTTCCAACCCGCCGAAGAGGGGCCGGGGGGGGCGAAACCGATGATCGAAGCGGGAGTGCTGAAAAATCCCGACGTGGAGGGAATTATCGGGCTACACCTCTGGAATAATCTGCCTTTAGGGACAGTGGGCGTAAAAAATGGGGCCTTAATGGCGGCGGTGGAATGTTTCGATCTCCAGATTCAAGGCCGGGGCGGCCACGGGGCAATTCCCCATCAAACCGTCGATTCACTACTGGTGGCGGCCCAAATCGTCAACGCCTTGCAAACCATCGTCGCCCGCAACCTTAACCCCCTCGATGCCGCCGTGGTGACTGTGGGTAAATTAGCGGCGGGAACCGCTAGAAACGTGATCGCCGATAGTGCTAATCTCAGTGGGACGGTGCGCTATTTCAATCCCCAGTTAGGGGGCTATTTCCGACAACGGATGGAAGAAATCATCGCGGGCATCTGTCAAAGTCAGGGGGCTAGTTATCAATTCGATTACTGGCAATTGTATCCCCCGGTAATCAATCATGATCAGATGGCGGAATTAGTGCGCTCCATCGCCGCACAAGTGGTGGAAACCCCAGCCGGAATCGTTCCCGAATGTCAAACCCTGGGAGGGGAAGATATGTCCTTCTTTTTACAGGAAGTACCGGGCTGTTATTTCTTCTTGGGATCCGCCAATCCCGAATTAGGATTAGCCTATCCCCACCATCATCCCCGTTTTGATTTTGATGAATCGGTGTTAACCATGGGAGTCGAGATTTTTGTCCGTTGCGTCGAAAAATTCGGCAACTCTAAGACTTTCTAGAAATCCGTTCAAGGTGAACAGTTTTTGTCAAACCTGAAACCGCTAAACTGATCACTGAATCAGACGAGTAAAAAAACCCATGAACAATAACATCCACGAAAACGATACCCAACGGGTGAAAATCCTCAGCGAAGCCCTACCCTATATACAAGAATTTCGCGGTCGCACCGTAGTGGTTAAATACGGTGGCGCGGCCATGAATAACAGCGATATCAAAGACACGGTCATGCGAGATATCGTTTTTCTCGCCTGTGTGGGGGTTCGTCCCGTTATTGTCCACGGCGGCGGTCCAGAAATCAATAGTTGGCTGGATAAATTAGGCATTGAACCCCAATTTAAAGACGGTTTACGCGTCACCGATGCTGCCACCATGGATGTGGTGGAAATGGTGCTAGTCGGACGGGTCAATAAAGAAATTGTTGCCCTGATCAATCAAGCTGGTGGTAGAGCGGTAGGATTATGCGGTAAGGATGGCAATCTGATCACTGCTCGTCCCGTGGGGAAAGAGGGCATTGGTTTTGTGGGAGAAGTCAGCGGTGTCGATACTAGCGTTGTCGAATCCTTGGTCAATAGTGGCTATATTCCCGTGATTTCCAGTGTGGCCGCCGATGAAACCGGCCAAGCTCATAATATCAATGCCGATACGGTAGCCGGAGAAATAGCGGCGGCTTTAGGGGCGGCTAAACTGATCTTGATGACCGATACAGCCGGAATTTTAGAGAATTACAAGGATCCTTCCACTTTATTGGCTAAATTGGATATCCAACAGGCCCGGGAGTTGATTCAAAAAGGTATCGTTGCCGGCGGGATGATTCCCAAAGTTGGCTGCTGTGTGCGATCGCTGGCTCAGGGAGTTCAGGCCGCTCATATTATCGATGGTCGTCTTCCCCACGCCCTTTTACTGGAAATTTTCACCGATCGAGGCATCGGTTCCATGATTGTGGCCTCCGGTTATACTAATCTATAGTAGTAATTACCGTACTTTTGGTTAAAAAGACTTGCCTAAAACCAGAGATCTGGTGTACAAATAAGTTAATAAACGCGCTTCTCGCTCCTTTGTAATGGCAAAAGTCTTAGTCTTGAGTTAGTTTAGTCGGGAAGCGCAAAATCTGAAGTATTCATAGCAATTGAATTTATGACCAAACAAGCTGTAGCTCACCCGATGGTGAAGTTTCAACGCAAGGCTAGCAAGTGGATAGATGCAAAAGTAGTCAAACCTAGCGATAGTATCTGGAAACTGGCTCTTTTATACGGAGATGAGTGGGCATACTGGAAGCAGGAGCTGCTCGATTTCGGTTTCTCCATGCAAGACCCTCTCAGCGAAGTGGTAGCGGTAGAAGCTTGGGACGAAGAATAAGCGACCATCGACTCAAAAGCAGCTTTCTACCAAGATTATCGCCATGGGATCGACTCCGATTATCCTTTCCGCTCTGGTTATCTTATCCTTAAGCGCGAGTTGTTCTCCCAGGACCGAAACCCAACCACCGCCACCAGCGGCCCGTACTACTACCGTCAACGTCACCACCGCTAAACTGGCAACCATCGGACGCAATCTCGATTACACGGGAACTACCCGACCTTTGAAAGTGGTTTCTCTGCGATCGCAAGCCACTGGTCAGTTACTTAATCTCGTCGTCGATGTGGGAGATGAGGTGCAATTAGGACAAATCCTCGCTCATGTTGATGATCGTCTCCTCGCCACCGTTGTCCGGCAAGAAAAAGCCGCCCTGTCAGCCCTAGAAGCGGAATTGGCCCGGGCGAGAATTGAAGTCAGTAACGCTGAAATTGAAGTGGAGCGCCTACAACTACAATACCAACAGGCCAAAAATGATGGCGAGCGTCTGCAAAAATTAGCCCTAGAAGGAGCGATTCCCCTGCAACAGGGCGAAACAGCCCAAACTACAGCTGCAGTAGCTTTAAAAGCCGTTAATAGCGCGAGATCGAGAATTAAAGTCGAGGAACAGGTGGTGGCGGCAATTATCGGCAGAATTGCCGCCCAAAAATCGGTCATCGCTCAGGAACAACAACGTCAGGCCTACGCTATTCTTAAATCACCGGCGACGGGGATAGTTATCGAAAAACTGAAAGAGCCGGGGGATTTAGTCAGTATCGGCGATGAAGTCCTCAAAATTGGTGATTTTCAACAGGTCAAGGTAGTAGTATTATTATCAGAATTGGATTTAAAAACAATTAATTTAGGACAAACGGTTAATGTCAGCCTTGATGCTTTCGGTGAGAGAAATTTTTCCGGTCGCATCAACAGGATTTTTCCCCTCAGCCAAGGCACGGCCCGGCGGATTCCCGTGGAGATTACTCTACCCAATGGGGATGGTTTAATTAAAGGGGGATTATTGGCCCGGGTGCGGTTTAATAATAATTCTGCCGCGCAGGTGATTGTCCCCGAAACAGCAATTGTCAGTCAGGGGGAATCCCCAGCCATTTTTGTCCTTTCCGAGTCTAACTCACAAGTGCAAAAACGTCCCGTTCGTCTCGGTCAAGCGCTCGACGGTCAAGTAGAAATTATCACCGGACTTGAACCGGGGGAGCGTTTCGTCGTTAATAGTAGTAAACCTTTGCAAAATGGCGAAAAAGTCCGGGTCAGTATCCTGAGTAATCCTTGATTAGTTGGGGATTGCTAGATAGACTTAAGAAAATTAAATTTTGAGCGCAGGCAGTTCGAGCAACTCACTGACCACGATGCGCTTCTTTTTGCATGAGTGCATGAGTAGAAAACGGGTTTCTCGGAGAAACCCGTTTTCTGTGGGTTACTCAACGGATTTAGTATAATTCCTCTTGACAAAATCCCAGCACTTGACATATACTTATTTATATAATGGGAATCCGTGCCTGCCTGCGACCCCCTCATTTTCAGGCAAGATAGACTTAAGAAAATTAAATTTTGAGCGCACACAGTTCGATCAACTCACAGACCACGATGCGCCCCTACAATCATATTATTGTAGGGGTGAATTGTATTCGTCCTCTTTAAGGGGGAATAATAATACAATTGAGAATGCAGTCAATCCCCTTAATCTCTATGGTCAATAAACTATACTACGGTGATAACCTAGAAGTGCTGCGGAAATATATCAAAGATGAATCGATCGATCTTTGTTATATCGATCCACCCTTTAATTCTAAACGCAATTACAACCAAATTTATAACAACTTAGGTAAGGAAGATCAAGCACAAGCACAAGCGTTTGTAGATACCTGGACATGGGATAATCACGCTAACGAAGCTTTAGAAGAAATTCAAAGCAACTATCAGGGTAAATTTACCAGTCAGACTATCGATTTAATTGACGGTTTAACTAAAGTTTTAGGTAAAGGCAGTCTTCTCGCTTATCTGGTGAGTATGACTCTGAGGATCGTGGAAATCCATCGAGTTTTAAAATCTACCGGTAGCTTTTATCTCCACTGCGATCCTACTGCTAGTCATTATTTAAAAATAGTTTTAGATACTGTTTTTTGTTCTCAGGGGGGTGATTTTAAAAATGAGATAGTTTGGTGTTATGGTTCAGGAGGTGCTAGTAAAAATCATTTTTCTAAAAAACATGACGTAATTTTTTACTATTCTAAATCAAGTAATAGTGTTATTTTTAATGTTGATTTAGTAAGAGAACCTTATTCTTCTCCTGAAAAAGTTGAACATAAAATTATTAAAGGTAAAGCATATCAAAGAAAACATGAATTGGGACGGATTCCTTTTGATTGGTGGACAATACCTATCTTAACTAATACAGCAAAAGAAAGGTTAGGATATCCCACGCAAAAACCGGAGGCATTGTTAGAAAGAATAATCAAAGCAAGTAGTAATAAAGGAGATGTAATTTTAGATGCCTATTGTGGGTGTGGAACGACTATCGCTGTAGCAGAGAGATTAGAGAGAAACTGGATTGGAATTGATATAACCTATCAGAGTATTAGCTTAATGTTAAAGCGACTAGAGGACTCCTTTGGTAAAAATTTTTTAGATAAAATTGAACTAAATGGTATTCCCAAAGATCTAGAATCAGCCAAAGCATTAGCCACTAAACCCGATGATCGTACCCGCAAAGAATTTGAGAAATGGGCGGTTTTAACCTATAGTAATAACCGGGCTGTGATTAATGACAAAAAAGGGGCAGATAAAGGAATCGATGCCATTGCCTATTTTCAGGGAGATAAAGACAATCGGGAGAAAATTATTTTTCAAGTAAAATCCGGTAATGTCAAATCGGGAGACATCAGAGATCTACAGGGAACCATGACACTACAAGGGGCAGCCCTGGGTATATTTATCACCTTGAAACCCCCCAGCAAAGATATGATCCAAACAGCCAAATCTGCGGGAATTTATCGCGGTCGTTATATGAGTCAAAGTGTCGATAAAATTGAGATTGTGACAGTACAAGAAATCCTTGAACAGAAAAAACGTCTCGATGTTATCCTCACCTTTGAAGTCCTGAAAGCTGCCGAAAAACAAAGGGAAACCCAAGGACAACAAATGAGTTTAGATATACCCTTTCCCGAATAAAACTCTTTTTGTTATTTTTGGGGATAGGGTGTTAAAAAGTTCCAAACCGACCCTAAGGAAGATATTCCCTGTAGAATGCTAGATTATGCCACCAGACTCTATTGACGCTATCCCCATAAACCTATCCATTCAGTGGTTATTTATCGGGTGCATCTCATATTTTTGGCTCTCTCGTAAATTATTCTATTAAGTGCTATAATTTTATTGATGAAAGAATTTTTGCTGGTAGCTAGTTAAGCTTAGAAGGAGTTGATGTTATGTTAGTTAAAGGAATCAAAAAAGGCAAAACTATTGAGTTATTAGAGGAAGTTGATTTTCCTGATAATGAAGAGGTATTAGTGGAAATTAGAGAGGTTAATGATTTTTGGTCAACCTTGCAAGATTTTAGGCAAAGAGTAGATTTGGCAAGTCTTGATGATGATACTTTTGATAATTTGCGCGACAATTCAACGGGGAGAGATGTTCGTTTATGACTCTCAAATATTTGCTAGATACTAATATTTTGTCAGAGGCTAAACGACCTCACCCGAATCAGAAGGTTATGACGAAGCTAAGATTATCTAAACGGGAAATAGCCACAGCTACTCTGGTTATCCATGAGCTATTATTTGGTTGTTTTCGACTTCCTCTGTCTAAAAAACGCCAAGACTTAGAGGATTATGTAAATAACGTTATTTTAGTAGGCACAATTAAAGGTCAAGGTTGTCTAAAGTCGGTAAGAGTCCTACTTTTGTCGATGGTCAAATAGCGTCTATTGCTTTTACCAACAATTTGAGTTTAGTTACCAATAATGTTGATGATTTTAAAGATTTTAAGGGTTTAATGATTGAAAATTGGTTTATCTAATCTGTAATTGTTCTGTGCAAATACTCGATAAATCATTTCAGCTAAAAAGGTCTAGGGTGAATAATCTTAGCCGTCACCTTTCCCACCCCATAATGCTCCCCCAGAAAGGTAATCACCGCATGAAAGAGATTTTTTGTTGTGGGCGGAAGATAGTTGTAAGGCCATAAAAAAACGTTGAAAGGTCGCGCTCCCAGTTGCTCTCTATATCTAAAAGTATCTTGCTCCGACAAACTCACCACCGCACCGAGTCTTTGGGCCAGGGCGATACAGTTCTGAAAATTTTCGGTGGCATAACATTGAACGTCAAGCTGATTGCACCGACCGCGCTTCACTAAATCCGCCTGAAATGGCTGAATGCTGCAAAAAATCGGTTTCTGGTACTGAAAATCTAGAGACTGGAACTCCCCCTCTGAATAATGGGCAAAAAAATGGTCATCGATCTGAATCCCATCGCCATGGCGAGCCTCATGGATCAGTTCGGCAAGGGTCAGGGAACGATACTGGGGCGACTGAACCCAGACCACCGGCATTAACTTGTACTCTCGCGCCTCCCGACTCACCCGCCTCTGTACCTCATCGGACACCCCCCGAAAATCCAGGAAGACCACCTTATAGTTTTGGCTTTGGATGTCTTTCATGACCTGGCCGAGGGTGTTAGTGGAGGAATGAAACCGAATTTGAGGTTGAGAAAGCCAAGTTCCATTGGGAACTCCGGCGATCGCTAATCCTGGACAGAGGCATCCCCACAAAGTTGCCACCCAAATTGCCGTTTTCTGAGATAGTCGTCGGTACTTCCCGGTCATTAACCTATCCATTGTTCGCATCTTCCCTCCGATTTTTCCACTCCGCTCTACATACTGTAATTCTCGATCGGCCCATTTCTCCATTTTCTCTCCCTGTTGATAGAGTTCTTGGCAGTAAGCTAAGGTATTGTCCGATCGAGACAAGATTAAAAACTGCCACGCTTCGATCGCCTTGTCAGTCGAGATAGACCGTTCAAAAACAGCAACCAAACCACCACCACCAACCAATGCACCACCGAGATCGTCCAGAGAGAACTGGTCAGCCAATAGACAACAGTGCAAGTTAATCCCAATAAAGCCGCTAAAATCAAGAAAATAGGCTGAAAAAAAGTCGGATTGCCCTTTTTGTAAAAAATAATTGCATTGAGGGGATGATAGACGGTAAAAAGCGTGATGCTGACCAGAGCAGAGAGGATCAGGTTAGCAGTGGAAGTTGCCGTTTCGGGATGGGGAATTAACAGCACCCGAAAGACGAATTCCTCCCACAATGCCGGGGAGAAAAAACAAAAGACGAGCATTTTCAGTATCTCTAACGGCCTCCGTTCGGGGGAGCGCCAACGTAAAAAACCCGACCGGAAACCGATAGTTAGGGCGATCGCACCGTATAATCCCAATCCAATCGCCGTCACCCCCCAATCCCGACCGGTAAGGGGCAGCACGATCGCTCCCAGGGTGCGACGGAGCATCGGCGCGATCATCGGCATTTCCCCGAATAACTTGGTCGGTGCGAGGGGTAAAATCTCCGGCATCGCTCCCCCGACCTGATTAGTACGGAGGAACCAGAGAGTAGCTCCTGACCGCAAGAAAATCTCACCGATCACATCATTGCTGCCTCGCGGTAACATCGATCGCCAGCTTAGTAGAGCGTTAGCCAGTGTATTTTCCCGAATCAAGCCTTTTCCGCGACTATCGGTGATACCGGCGAGAATTTCGGCGTTTTGCCGCCAATCAGCCCGGATCACCCCCCGGGGAGCTAATACTTGTTCCAAACGATCGCCCAATTGTCCCAAACGTTGAAAACGCAAAGTTTCTGGGTCATCGGCATGGGTTGTCAACCAAGCGGCGATCTGCGGATCGGTTTCAAACTGGTGGCGCAGGGTAGCGATCGTGATATAAAGGGCCTGATTCGAGTCCTGGACGCAGGAAGTCGCCGGGGTAACACTAGAAACCCCCGTCCCGTCCCCGATCCGATAGCGAGCCATCATGATCTCTAACTGCTTGTGGAATTCTGTCAGGGGGGACAGAGAAACCCCGCCAAAGTTGTAATCCTCCAAGAGGTCTAATTTTACGATCGCATCGGATAGGGGTCGGGAATTAAGCCATCCCCGCTCTAAACTACCCGTATAGTTCGCCCAACTCTGATATCCCGATAAAATCCCCTGGGGATTGTGTGCATACACCTGATCGTAATCGAGCTGCCACTGCAGCTCTCCCGTCTGGGCATCCCGAATCACTTCGTAGAGAAAATAGGAAAAATGACCCGTTACCGTTGCCAATTGTATTGATTCACCCTTTTTACCGCCGATTCCGCCGAAAAGATGAATTCCTATGCCTTTATCGCCCTCTTTCCACGATTTTTTTTCACCCTCCGGTAGGACTGTTACCCGACTAGCGGTTCCTTTGCGGGCGGGGGTATCGTTCCAAGTGCCACGGGTGATGTAATCTTGACCCGATCGCAGCCCAGTCAGGATTTCCGTCGGTTGCAGTTGAAACAGCGATCGAGGTTTGATTGCTTGAACGGTAAAGAGGTTATCCCGTCCCCGCGCCCCGTAGATATACCAGCCCTCCTTTCCTTCGCTCGCCGCTGCTAACTGTCGGGGGGTCGAGATAAAACGTCCTCCGGAAACTAAGGGTTGTTGGGGAATGCGGATTACTTCCGAGCTGCCGTCGAATTGTCCACTGTCGCGGTTATAGTGTTGCACTCGGAAAAGTTCGCTGCCACAGGGGGGTGAACCGGGGCAAACCTTGGGGATGTCGCTGGGGGTTCGGGGGGGAGCTTCGCCGATAATTTTCACCAATGCCACAAAGCGCCCAGTAACGATCAAGGGCATTCGCTCCACTTGTAATGACGTTTCCCCGATTTCTGCATCGGGAAAGCTGACCACCACATCATCGAGCGGTCGCGATCCAGCCAGTGCTTGCAGTGGTCCAACCCCTGAACGACCATTCAAGCGAGTTGGTAGGATATTTCCCTGTTTTTCACTCTCGATCGCCTCCGGGGTGAAGCGAATATCCTTAGTAACCAGTCCTAAATATCGAGCCAGTGCCGGGGATTGCCGCCAACCTAAACGAACTTTTTGACCGACTAAATCTGGCTGCGGTGCTTGGTAAACCTGCAACCAAGTCCAATCTTCCCCCGGTGTCGCCGAATATTCCTCCGGTTTTGGCAAAATCAGGCGACCGATCCAGGGGGCGATCGGGCGATACCATCGCGGATCGAGGGATTGCTTTAGGGGAAAATAGCCCGGTTGATTGACCGCTAACCGACTCATGATCCAGTAGTCAGCCTTGGCTTCTTCCACAGGCCGCGGACTGAACAGAAAAACCGCTAGAGCGATCGCTGCTAGGGAGAGAAGTATCCAGACAATCCGGGAAATCGTTCTTTTCATGGCATAGCTGACGCTCATCGATCGAGTCAGGTTTCCCCAGCCTACAGCGTTTAGACTAAATCCCTTGAGTATAGGCTACATAGGGTTTGCTGAATAAATGTGAAATGTAGGCAAGGTAAGGGTTTTGTGGCTTTTCTCGCTCCCACAGGTGCAAGATTTTGAGAGAATCGTCATTCAAAACCTTGCGTCTTCATCGGCCCGCGTCCTGTAGGGGCGAAGCATTCGGATAGAAAATCTACGGTTTCACCGATAGGTTATTGTCCGAATGCTTCGCCCCTACTTTTTGCCGCAAACCCTACATATCAGGAGAGGCAAAGGGCAAAACCGAGAATAAATAATCAGTTTTTAATAACCGGATTTAGGATTAGAGTGATTTACCAGGTAAAACCAGATCACCAGTTAGATGGAGATAATCCTGTTTTATCCCTGAAATTCCGTCAAAATCCCATAGATAGCCCAGATAGCCATGGCGCGTAAATAATGACAAGCGCGAAAAGTTCCCACCGATGTAATCGCTTCTGGAGTGCGAAATTGTAGGCCATTTTCATAAACTTGTCGCACCACTGCTTCTGTAATTTGCCATCCCTGCTTTTCCATTCCCATTTGTAGTAAAAAAGCCACCAACCCAAAATTAATTCCTACCCAAACCTCCAAGGGATGAGTTGCCTGGGGATTTTCGGGAGTACCATCGGGTTTTAACCCATTTGCCGCCCCAAATTTTCCCCCATGAAACTTGAGAAAACAAGCCTGATAAATCTTACCTAAAGCTGATTGCGTGTATTGATTTTCTACCACATCCGGTAAACCCAATAAACGGGCATAAAATTGACCGCATAATTGGTCAGTCATCACCACATCGGAACCACTACCACTATCTAAATTATAATATTCTCCATTCCAGAGAGTCTGATGATAAATAGCGCGAGATTGCTGTAACCAACTGGCAAAAATTGCCGTATCTTCTCCAAGAATTGCCCCAATTTTAATCGTTGCTTCTAGAGCCGCTATCCACAAACCACCGCAATAGGCACTAATTCCCTGTAAACGCCAATCATCAAAAGTTTGGTCTGGCGCGCCGGAATTTTCGGGAATCCCATCGTTATCAAGGTCAAAAGTTTTTAAATATTGCAAAGTCAGGACAATTGACGGCCAACATTCCCGCAGAAAATCTTCATCTTTAGCCCCCGTTAATAAATAATCCCGATAGACTAATAAAACAAAATCACTGCCTAAATCTTTCCAGAGATTACAATCTTGATAACTGGTGTAATTGCTCTTTTGCCAAGGGTGTTCATTGGGGGCGCCTAAATCGTGGGGAGTGGCATTTTTGGCCTTACGAATGGCACTAGCTTGGTTATATCCAATAATCCGAGGAGTGTCGTCACTGCTGGGAATTGCCCTCGCAAAAGCTTCCATGACGGCCTTTTCTAAGCGCGGCCATAACATCAGTAACCCAAAGGAACCATAGAGACGCACATCAAGACTTTCATACCAACGATAATCAATACATTCTAACACTCCGAATTGACCGATCGCATCCTGTTCCGTGGCTGCCGTCCAGAGAGTGCCGCCGTCAGTTAGGAGGTATAATTCGTTAAATAAAGCCATTTTAAACCAATCAGCCAGATCGCTGCGTTCTAGGATCGGTTTTTGCCAGTTAATAATATTTTCTCGCCATGTATCGCCGTGTTTTAAAGCCGTGCGTACCATCGCCCAAGCATTTTGACCATTTCGACCGAAAAAGTCCGTATAACGACGATAATAGTTAATTCCTTGGGCAAATTCGGTGACTGGTAAATCCCAAGCTAAAATAAAGGGAATTTTGCGAGTTTTCCCCGGACGAATGGTAAAACGAATCGCCATAGCCGTGGCCGTTTCTTCCCCTTTTTGGGCGGGGGTTTCGTCCTCAATATCCGGTAAAGAGCCATTCATGGCGAAATAGTCCCAAACTTCGCCCCCATCGCCGGCAGGGTTCCATTTACCCCGATAAAATACCTCTAGACTCGGATTAGTGATAGTGGCAATCGCCATCTGTCCATCCCCTTCCCCGGGGTTTTCGTAATCTCGACGCATTAGACAGCCAACGCGGAAATTATCGACAATCCATTGATTATAATTGCCCTCACTTTCCCCCCATTTTGATTGATATTCATAGACGGGACTGCCATCATCTCTCACCTTAACCACTGGGGATTTAATTGCGTTAGTAAACCAACCGATTGTATTTTGCCAAGTCAGCATAATACTAATAGTAATCGGTTTATCGGTGGGATTATGCGCCGTCCATTCAAATAGGGCAATAGGATAACTACTTTCTTGATAATTATGCGCCCAAATCGGTGAGAATTGTTCGCAAATTAATTGAGTCTGAAAAACATTTTTATACTCGTACCAACTGCGGGGATAAAGGGCCGAATAGTTTCCCTTTTCGGCTGGATACCACGACCAGCGCGATAAAGTTCCATCCGTCGGGCTTTCCGTCGCCATAGCGTAGGCTTGGGCGCTTCCGTCTTCTGTTTGTTCAAAAATGCTAAATTGACAGGCAGGAAGGCTATTAAAACTGTGTTCACCGCCGTCCAGATGCCAGAGGTTAAAGTCACCTTTGGGGGAACGTCCGATGCAACCGGCCCCAAATCCCCCCAGAGGCATCCCATGCCAAGGACCATCATCTAAATTGCTGGCGTAGCGGACGCTGTAGGGTTTTTCCCAACCTTTGCCTAGAGGACGTTTCCAAGCGGCGGCGGGAATTTCTGGAAGGGAGACGAGATTAAGCATAGATGTGGTTAAGTGGGGTGTGGGAAGTGGGGTGTGGGAAGTGGGGTGTGGGAAGTGGGGTGTGGGGTGTGGGGTGTGGGGTGTGGGGTGTGGGGAGAATAAATAAATAAAAATAAACTCCTGACTCGGAGAATTCTGACCCCACCAAGAAACTTTTTCAGTAAAACCTAATTATTCGCTAAAGAGATAATTACTGCGATCGCTAATTGGCCAATCTTGATTTTCTCCCCCGATAATTAAACGTTTAATATCGACAAAATCCTTACTTAATTGGGTCAAGGCATTGATTAAAATATCTAAAGCAATAAGATCGCTAGTACCAAGGTCAAACCAACAACGTCCCCAAGTACCTAAGTATTCAAAATCGGTCATATTGTGCATCGGTGACATAAAGGCATTTTCGGCCATATCTGGATCGTATTCCATATAACTAATATCGACTCCCACCTCCTGTACCTGTAGGTTTTCGGCATTGAAAGCCCCTAATTTACCCAAATAAAACCAAGAGGCAAAAACTTCTTCTACATACTGCTGTTCCATATTCGAGGGAACTGTCGAAAATTCCAGCCAAAACCAGACATCAAAAGGATTAAATTCGCGAAATTGCACTTCCATTTTTTTTATAGGAGACAGGAGTAGTCACTGATAACTGATTACTGATTACTGATTACTGATTACTGATTACTGATTACTGATAACTTACCCACTGATAACTGATTACTGATAACTGATTACTGATTACTATTCTGTAATTTCCAGAGAAAACTAGCGAGGAGATTGGTGATAATATGGGCGAGAATTGGGATTAATAAATTACCGGTGATGATGACGGTATAACCGAGGGCAAAACCGACAACAGTTGCCCAGATAACATAGGGCCATTGCTGGGAACCGCTAAAATGGAGGATGCCAAAAATTAGACTAGAAACGGTTAAACCAAAGATATTTAAGCCCAAAGCTGGCAAAATCACCCCGCGAAATAATAATTCTTCACTTAACCCTGGAAGCAATCCAATCCAAATTAAATCGGGCCAAGCTAAAGGTTTAATGACTAATTGTAAGTAAGAGTTAGCACTATGGCGATAACTAGACCAAAAACGATAGAGAAGCCCACTAATTCCACTAATTGCCCCCGCTAAGGCTAATCCGAACAGGAAATCTGGGAGAGTCCAGCGAATGGCGGGAATAGCGATCGCACCGAAATATTGCCAAACTTTGGCGACTACCAGCAAGATAATCGCCGTTACCGCCATAATGGTGAGGACTTGTGTGCGTGTCAGGGGATCAAATTCGGAATTAGGGGAATTAGTCACGGATTCTCGGATAAACAGCGTAAAGAGTTTAAATTAGGGCGAAGAGATGGGAGGCTAACCCCTGCCCGTTGACAAACGATCGCACCGATCGCCTCTGTATATGAGTGTACCCTAATTGCTTTCAACCCTAGGGGTTCTGGGGCCACCTTCATTCTTGTACTATTTTCCTGCACAGCAATCAGTACAGTTTTTTCTTGACAAAAACTTAAAACTGTGCTAGAGCCGCAGGCACCAGCGGGAACGATCAGCGCGTCCACCTCCCGGCGCCAAATAGCATCGGGACTGGGCTGCTTGACCAATTGGGGGGCGCGACTCAAACCCACCAAAACGCAGGGTAAAAAAGTATAACCGATTTCTTCGGCTGCGGCCTTGGGGGAAAGTTGCGGATCGAGGGGCAGCGGACTTAAAGCGGGGGCGTGGGCTGCCGGTATTTGGAATTGTCGCACCACCAGATGGGAAATTACCGCCTCGGCCCCGGCAAGGGGATCCACCCCCTGACCATGGCGATAATTAGCCAGGGCAATGCTATCGGGATCGTCGGGAAAACGGGCAACAATGGCGATCGCTTCTGCCCGGCCCTGGTTAATCAGTTTTTCTGCTCCCCGCAGCAAGCTGTCAGGATTGCCAATTGTTCCCCAACTAGCCCCGGAGGCTGCCTGTCGCAACTGCACATTTAAGGGGGCATCGGTGATAACGTAATCGGTCAGATCTAAGCCTAGGGTGGCCCGGACAGCATCGGCAGCCTGAAGGTGTCTTTGCAAGAGGTCAAATTCAATGGCGCGATCGAATAGTAACCCGATGCGATTTTGATGGACGGGACTTAATCCCCAATCCCCCCGGGCAAAACGATCTAAAGCGTAACCCTCTACATAGTAGGTGTTGCCTAGGGGCCAGTACAGTTGTGCGCCGTTGAGGACATTGGGATGGGTAATTAGGCGATCACAAACTTGAGCGATCGCTCTGGCCACGGGAATGCCATCCCCAGCATAACCGCCAATCGCTGCCCCGATGCCGGTGGGGATAATTAGTACGGCGGTATAGGGACGGGAATTCACGAGGCAGTGGTGACAATCGCTTCGACTTTGACTTGATTATTCTCGGTATCCACTTCTGTGATTGCCCAACGCAAGGGTTCACCGCGTTTGGCTAATTCTTTTTCGATTTCTTGCTGCAGTTGTTGCGGGGTTTCCTGTAGGTCGATTTCGGCACTAATAAAGTGAGTGGTCATGGGAATGGTCTAGAATAGTTATCCCCTCAGTTTATCAAGATTTTGCCCTCTTGCGCTGGTTTATCAGCCCTCTGGGTCAGGAACCACAAAGACACGAAGAACACAAAGATCGATCGCTACTACATCGTTAAACTGATCACACAAAGTCGATAAGAGCCATTCTCGTACTATGATTAATACTAGGCTTTCCCCTAGAGATTATGATCGCAGTTCCCAACTACATCAGTCCCCAAGAATATCTCGCTATCGAGCGCCAGAGTCAGATCCGTCATGAATACCGACGTGGTTTGGTTTATGCGATGGCCGGCGGTACGGATAATCACGAGCGCATCGCCTTCAATTTTCTCAAAGTCATTGACGAACATTTCGGCGACTCTACAGACTGTCGGTTTCACTCGGGTAATGTCAAGGTTAACTATCAAGATCAGTTTTATTACTATCCCGATGCTTTTGTTACCTGCGATCCGCGCGATCGCCAAGATCGTTATCTGAAACGCTATCCGAAACTGATCGCGGAAGTGCTTTCCCCCAGTACGAACGCTTTTGACAGGGGCGAAAAATTCCAAGATTATCAACAGATAGAAACTTTAGAAGAATATGTATTAATTTCCCAAGAAATCCAGCGCGTGGAATGCCGTCGTCGTAATTCTCTGGGGACATGGGAAACGACTATTTACGAGACAGGCGATCGCGTAATCCTGCCAAGTATTAACCTAGAGTTAGCGATCGCCGATCTCTACCGGGGAATAGATTAAAGTTTGACATACCCCACGCCGTAAATGGACGTGGATTCTTCTCGCATCACTGCTGAGAATTTCTGGCTCAACGAGTCCACTTGAATTAGATTCTTGGGGAAATCCCACCCAGAGGTGGTTCTCTCCTCAGACTTTCGCGACCTTACAGCCCACATTCCGCACCCTCAACTGTCACAGATCAAAAAAGCCATTAAAGTAGTACATAATAACTAAAATTAATTCAAAGGTTAAAAGGGTTAATGAGAATATATAGCATTAAAAGGGGTATGGAGCGAGAAAGAGAAAAT
>NZ_JADBUB010000119.1:0-28206 GCF_020245865.1 Microcystis sp. M169S2 | reverse complement strand
GCTTGCTGAATAAATCTAAAAACCTTGTTGGATAAGGCTTTTAGACTTTTTTGACCTCAAAAAGTGCCGACCATTGGAGGGATCGGGGGTAAAATTCAGGTACTTTTTCCCTGAAAATTAGGTAACTGACTACCTCAAAATCGGTAAAACCCTACACCCCACACCCCACACCCCACACCCTGCCCCCACCAACAAACTTTTTCAGCAGACCCTAAGTAAGCTAGGAGGCATTTAAACTGGGTATTGTTAAGTGAGCTAAAAAAGCAGCTAACCCTTACTGTTCCAGTGTTCTGTGGCGTTCCCCGATCAACCTAGACCAATTCTAGCTGTTTAATCAGGGTTCGATCGGTGTAATTAATTTTGTCTAGGTAGCGATCGGCAATAAAACAGCCCTAGCCGATGAACATTTTCCCCAAGAGATCTAGTAAACTAACTGATGCTGTAAATATTTAGAGACAGACGATGGAACTGGAATATCCCGAGGATTTGAGATACCTAGAAACCCACGAATACGTCAGACTCGAAGGTGAAATCGCTACCTTGGGAATTAGTGCTTTTGCCGTCGATCAATTGGGTGATATCGTGTTTCTAGAATTGCCCGAATTGGGAGATGCGCTGGAAGTAGGTAGTAGTTTCGGCACGATCGAATCGGTAAAAGCGGTGGAAGATCTTTATCCTCCCGTCTCGGGGACCGTAGTCGATCGCAATCAAGCGATGATTGACTCCCCCGAATTAATTGCCGATGATCCCCACGGGGAGGGTTGGTTATTAAAAGTGCGGGTAGAAAATCCCGATAATGCCTTGGCTGATACCCTCTCCGCTAGTGAATACCGCGCCCAAGTAGCAGGGGAAAGTTAACTAATATTAACAACACGGAGCCAGACCCTCACACTATCATAATCATAGAAAGAATTGAAAAAACAGGAAGCGATCGAGTCTTCCTGATTTTTGTCTCTAAACCGTGCTGAGACGAAATTCTTGCCCGAATCGAGTCAGGTTTCACTATTTACCCAATCTATGCTAAATCCTAATCTCGCGGCGATCGAACTTTCCAAAGAGGAGGTTCAACGCTACTCTCGACACATTATTCTGCCCGAAGTGGGCTTAGAAGGTCAAAAAAAACTAAAAGCCGCCAGTGTTCTCTGCATCGGCACCGGGGGACTCGGTTCCCCGCTTTTACTCTATCTAGCGGCGGCTGGCATCGGTAGAATCGGTATTGTTGACTTCGATATCGTCGATAGTTCCAATCTGCAACGTCAAATTATTCACGGCACTTCCTGGGTAGGCAAACCGAAAATTGTTTCCGCTAAGGACAGAATTCTAGAAATTAACCCCTATTGTCAGGTGGATTTGTACGAAACCCGCATAAGTTCCGAAAATGCCCTTGACATTTTAGCCCCCTATGATGTAGTTATCGACGGGACCGATAATTTCCCCACCCGTTATCTGACTAATGATGCTTGTGTTCTTCTCGACAAACCCAACGTCTATGGCTCAATTTTCCGCTTTGAAGGACAAGCAACCGTTTTTAACTACCAAGGCGGTCCCAACTACCGCGATCTCTATCCCGAACCGCCACCACCGGGGATGGTTCCCTCCTGTGCCGAAGGCGGCGTTTTAGGGGTTTTACCCGGAGTAATCGGCACAATTCAAGCCACAGAAGCCATTAAAATTATCCTCGGCGCTCCGGATACCCTCAGTGGTCGTTTACTGCTTTACAATGCTTGGGAAATGAAATTCCGCGAGTTAAAATTGCGTCCGAATCCCATCCGTCCCGTCATTGAAAAACTAATTGATTACGAACAATTCTGCGGTATTCCGCAAGCGAAGGCACAAGAAGCAGCAGAACAGCAAAAAATGACAGAAATGACCGTAGTAGAGTTAAAAGCACTAATTGACAGCAATGCCAATGATTACATTCTCATCGATGTGCGTAATCCCAACGAGTACCAAATCGCTAATATCCCCAACTCGGTGCTAATTCCCCTACCCGATATCGAAAATGGTGCGGCAATTCCCAAAATTAAGGAATTAGTCAACGGTTATCGTCTTATCGCCCATTGTAAGATGGGGGGACGTTCCGCTAAAGCCCTCGCTATCCTCAAAGACGCAGGTATCGAAGGAATTAACGTCAAAGGTGGTATCAGCGCCTGGAGTCGTGAAGTCGATTCCACTGTACCAGAATACTAATTTTGGTCCCTGGGTTTTGGGGTGTTAGGGTTTTGGGGTATTAGTCAAATTCCCCCATCTCCCCATTCCCCCATCTCCCTAGGGTTGATTCAAGGTAGGGTTGATTCATGAATCAACCCTACCCCATTCCCCCATCTCCCCACTTCATAATTCATAATTTCCTCCCCCCATTATTGCCCGTGAATCTGTTAAAATCAAGGCGAGTTAGCCTTAAAATCTTCGGTGTGAGCAAACGATGAAAAACCATATTAAAAAAATTGCTAGTTGGAGCGCGATCGCTACTATTTCCCTTGGCTTAGTAGAAATGAACCGAACAGCGATCGCATTTGGCAATAATAATCAATTTAGTGCCTGTATCAGTCAGATTGTCCGCACGGGGGTGAGTCCCGAAGATGCCGCCACCGCTTGTTCAGAAGCATTAATTCCTAAAGAATTATCCCGGTGTGTGGTAATGATTAAATCCAAAACCCCGATCGATGGTAATCTGGCTCTGCAAGCTTGTTTTCAAGTGCGTCGTCCCATCGACCTAGGTCACTGTGTGGTCGATATCCATCGCGCTGCCCCCTTATTTGCCGCTAATTCCCTCAAACAAACGGAAACAGAAACAGCCAAGGAACCCGATAAATTAGGGATTTCTAAACAGGTTTTAGATTCCTGTCGTCAAAGTTTATTACCCGGGCGCTTTTCCGAGTGCGTTATCGCTGTCAGTCGTGGTGTGGACAAAAATAACCCCTCCCAAGCTTTACAAACCTGTTTAAGTGCCGAGGATTTCCCCAGAGATCTATTCCCCAGTTATCCCCAAAATCAAGACCAGAGACCTTAATCAAGATTATTTGGCTCTCTTATTTTGGGAATATATGGAAAAACCAGAAAACGTTAAATATTGAACCATCAATCAGACGAGTTCGGCGGCTTAGGAAAGGTACACTTAACCGTAATATTTAAATTACTTTTAGCGGTTCCTTTAGTAATATAAGGGATTCCTACCTCACCGCCGATTTCCACACCAAATTGTAAAGTGACTTCCTCAATGTTGGCAATGGCTAAATTGCGAAAAGCGTTTAAAGTGTAAGTAGTGTAAGTACGAATTGTATCTTCAATTGTCTGAAAATTCTGTAAAATTTGCTGTTTATCTGGTATAGAAGTTCCCCTTTTAGGAACTCTTCCCTCCGTTTTTAATGTCTCGGCAGGAATTTCTAGGTCATCGGTGGACTCTATATAAATTAGAGTGTTTTCGTCAATTTGGATTGGAGTTAGTCGAGTCATAAATAATGCAAAAATTGAAAATTAACTTTTTTCTTAACTATTTCTTGGCTCTCCCGTACTTGTGATGATAAGAAAAGGTCATCTAAGGGAGGGCCTATGCTTTCCTTGCAGTTTACCAAAAAATAACCTAATATAAAAAATATTTCTATCCCTTGCTGACTGTCTATGGCTCGCTACGCCCTCGTCATCGGCATTAACGATTACGATAACCGGAACTTTCTACCATCTTTGAGTAAACCCGCCAAAGATGCGGAAGCTGTTGCTAAATTCTTGGAGAATACTGGGACATTTGCCAATGTAGAACGCCTACCCAATCGCTGGATTGCCGCAGAAAAACGCTACGAAGTTGTTCCAGGAAAGGTAACGGGGAATGAAGTCTTGCAAGCCTTAAAGCAAATCTTATCGGGAGAGCAGACCAAAAATCAAGAAGTCTTGATCTACTTTTCAGGACACGGGTTTCGCCTGATCAATCGCATCGGTGACGGGGAAGCCTATCTCGCCACCTCCGATAGCCAACCCGACGGCAAAAATGCCATTTCTTTAGACCGAGAACTCAATCCTCTATTGCGGCGTTCTAGTTTGAGTAATCTGGTAGTAATGCTAGACTGTTGCCATGCGGGGGCGTTATTGCCCGAAAATCGGGAATTAAATCGCACTTTGCTAGAACCTAGCCTCTCAGCGTTTAAGGAGAAGCAAGATTACTACCTAATCGCCGCCTGTCGGTCACAACAGGTGGCTTGGGAAGATAAGAAATACAGTTTGTTCACCGCCGCTTTACTGAAGGGATTGTCGCAAAAACAGGCTGACCCAGAAACGGGAGAAATTAGTGCCGATCGCCTGTTTGATTTCGTTTCGCGGGAATTGCGCGGGAAGGGTCAAGAACCGATTCGCATGGGAGTTGGGCGATCGCTAATTCTGGTCAAATATGGGGCGCAACCTCAAGTTAAAGAAGTGAAACCGTTACTAGATGAGAAGGGAGAATTGCGCTGTCCCTATCAAGGATTGCTGGCGTTTACTAAGAAAGAACGCCCATTTTTCTTCGGACGCAAGCGAGTGGTGGACGACATCAAATCTAAGCTGGATAGGCTAAATTTTGTCCCTCTGATTGGTGCTTCTGGAAGTGGTAAATCTTCGGTAGTTCTGGCGGGATTGATGCCCTGGTTGGAAGAATTAGGATGGCAAATTCTCGAACCGATCAAGCCCGGATTTAAGCCGTTAACAATGTTGGAAAGCTTGCTGTTACCCTATTTTCGAGATGATCAACAATTGCTGGATCAATGTATCAATAATCAAGACAGCGAAGGCTTAAAACCGCTATTAGAGCTTTTTCCCCGCGAACACAAATTCTTGCTGGTGGTAGATCAATTTGAGGAATTATTCACTTTTGCTCTAGCGGAACAGCGCGATCGCTTTATTGAATTGATTACTCAAGTTGCCACAATTCCTGACTCTCCTCTGGCAGTTGTCGCTACCATGAGGGCGGATTTTATTGAACCCTGTTTGCGTTACGATTCTTTGCGAAAATTGATTCAAAATAACGCCGAATACCTGCCAGATCTAAGGGGATTAGATTTGCTAGAAGCTATCACCGAACCAGCCAAACTGCAAGGCTATGAAGTTACGAAAGAATTGCTTAATAAAATCCTTGAAGATATTAAACAAGAACCAGGATTTTTACCCTTATTAGAGTTTGCTTTAACCCAGCTTTGGCAGAAACGAGATGAGGCAGAACATCGGCTGACTTTAGATACTTATGAGGCGATAGGTGGGATAGTAGGAGCGTTAAATTGTCAAGCTGATAAAGTCTATCAATACAAGGATTATGAAAAAGACTCACCGCAGCAGGAGCGAACAGAAACAGAGAAAGCTTTAATCAAGCGAATTTTCTTGAATCTTCTGCAAATAGGAGATGGGGAAAAAGATACCAGATTGCGTCAACCGAAAGCCTTTATCTTGTCTTTAGCCGGAGATAATCAAGAAGGACAAAAAGTTTTAACAGAACTAATTGAAGGAAAACAAGGATTAGTAAAAGGTCGCCTTTTAGTAACGGGAAAAACTGAACGAGAAGAAGAAGCTTGGGTAGATTTGGCACATGAAGCTTTAATTGAAAAGTGGGACAACCTGAATCTGTGGCGAACCGAAACTCGCCAGGGTAGAGAATTAGCGAAACAGGTGGATAAAGATGCCCAAAATTGGCAGAAAAATAACAAATCTCAGGATTATTTGTGGTCGGGTGACAAGTTAGCAGACGCGGAGAAAGTTCTGCAACAATATAAAGACACAGTGGAAACTACGGACTTGGCTCAAGAGTTTCTCCAAGCTAGTAGCCAGGAGGAGTTACGTTCTTACCTGAGAAGTCCAGATATTGATAATTTAGAGCGAGAGACATTAGAAAAAGAGGCAGTCCGTAAATTATTCCTCAATCAAGAAAGGCTATGGCAATTACTCACAGATGAGAAGGAAAAAGCACAGATAAGGCTGTCAGCTTCCTGGTTACTGAAGCAGTGGGGACAGGAGGTTCCTATCTGGACAGCAGAAGTTGATAAGCAAGGAAATATTGCCCTCTCAATCATCGCAGAAAACGACCTACGAGCCACAGTAATCGAAGAGTTAGAAGACGGAATAAACCTAGAAATAGTGGAAGTTCCCGGGGGTGAGTTTTGGATGGGTTCGCCGGAGCGAGAAGACGGATCACATCCAGATGAACTTCCGCAACACAAGGTCAAGATTTCTCCCTTTCTGATGGGCAAATATCTAGTAACGCAGGCGCAGTGGCGAGTAGTGGCTTCTATGCCTAAAATTGAACGGGATCTTAACCCAGAACCTTCCTACTATAAAGGGTATAGCCGCCGACCAGTGGAATCTATTAGTTGGTACGAAGCAGTAGAATTTTGTGAGAGACTATCACGTTGGTCTCAGGAAAAAGGTAAAGGCTATCAATACCGTTTACCCAGTGAATCAGAGTGGGAATACGCCTGTCGTGCAGTTATCAGTTATCAGTCATCAGTTATCAGTGAAGAATCAAGCCAAAATCCGATTTATCCGCCCTATCATTTTGGGTGGAAAATTGACCCAGCTTTGGCAAATTATGCACAAACTGCTCTTGCAAGGACGACCACCGTAGGCAGGTTTCAAATCGCCAATGCCTTTGGACTTTATGATATGCACGGGAACGTCTTTGAATGGTGTTTAGATGATTGGCATGATCATTATGAAGGCGCACCAATAGATGGCCGGGCGTGGCTAATTGAGAAGCATTCTCAATTAAAGTTGCTGCGCGGCGGTTCGTGGGTCAGCGACCCAGGGCTCTGCCGTTGTGCCTCCCGCAGCAGGAACGATCCCGCTGTTAGAGGCTACGTCATCGGGCTGCGGGTGGTTGCGTCGTCGAGGACTTAGCTTTTCCCTTTTTTCTCTTTCACTTTTACCCTTTATCCTGTATTTTTTTCCCTTTTAAGCGAGCGTAGCGAGCGAATTTTTTTTTGAAATTTGCTTGTGCCAAGGCTCTGGCTTGGTATATATAGTTGTTTCAAATAAGAATGAGATAAGACTCACCTAGCTCACTATTATTGTCAGTAAGCACTCCCGTAGGGGCGAAGCATTCGGGCAATAACCTATCGCTGAAACCGTAGATTTCTTATCCGAATGCTTCGCCCCTACAACCTCAAATACCAATTTAAATGATGAAAAACTTATGTCTCAAACTTATTTGAAATGACTATAACATCTAGCCAGCAGACTATTTGAATAATTAGCGAGCAGGATGCTCGCATTCCCTTAAATCTAAGGCATTAAATTAGCTGTTTCAATCCAGTATTATGCTATACTTATTACAGGTATAAACTCGTAAATTGGAGGAAAAAGCCATCAATAATGATACCCACTCCCGAACAGATGCTTACTTGCATTAGAATGTGTCAAACCCTGTCTAACTTCTATACCGATATTCATCTATTTCGGTATGATGAAAATAGTAATGTGAGCATCTTGCTCACTAATGTGGAGTTTGAAGATGAATCATCAACCTGATTTTTACCAAATGTCTCGCCAGTTATAATAAAAATGCCAGCAAAAGATATTTATCATGATACCGTGAGAACTGCCTTAGACAAAGATGGCTGGACAATTACCCATGACCCCCTAATTATTCGCTGGGGAAAAAGAGATTTATATATTGACTTAGGAGCAGAAAAAATTATTGCCGCCGAAAAAGACAATCAAAAAATTGCCATTGAAATTAAAAGTTTTGTTGGCAAATTATCTATCGACGACTTAGAAAAAGCATTAGGACAATATATTTTATACTATGATTTATTGACAAAACTAAAATCTGAAAGAACTTTATATTTAGCAATTCATCAACAAGCTTTTGCCGATATTTTTGAAGATTTTATTGGTCAAGTTTTATTAGACAATAAACGATTAAAATTATTAATTTTTGACGAAATTGAGGAGGTTATTTTAAGATGGATAGTTTAGAAAAAATGAGAAAAATTATTATTGAATCTCTCCGTTATTATGCAAACTTGCGCTATGCTACTGGAGAGGTAAACCGCCTCCTCATTATTGACAAAGACTCTGATAACTATCTAATTCTCTTAGAAGGTTGGGATAACCGAGAAAGAGTACATGGCTGTTTACTGCATTTACAAATTATTAATGGTAAAATCTGGATACAACGAGACGGAACCGAAGACGGTATTGCCACTGATTTATTAGCCGCCGGTATTCCTAAAGAGCAAATTGTCCTTGCCTTTAAACCCGAACATATTCGACCCTATACTGAATTTGCTGTAAAATAAGCTATAGAATGAAATTCTAGAAGGTTATGAGTATGGTTCTAGTATCCAACGGGCAATCAGCTATTATTCGTACAGAGCGTGGATTGACAATCGCCGGCACGCGAATTACCCTTTATGATGTTATGGATTACCTAAAGGCTCAGTATCCCCCCAAGCTGATTCGTGAAAAACTTGGTCTTAATGATAGACAGATTGATTCAGCCCTAGCATACATTGAGACTCATTGTACTGAGGTTGAAGCCGAGTATCAAGAATGCTTGCAGACAGCGACAGAAATTCGTCAATACTGGGAAGAGCGAAATCGTGAGCGATTTGCCAAGATTGCGGCGATGCCCCCTAAGCCTGGTCAAGAAACCATTCGTGCGAAGCTTCAAGAGTGGAAAGCACGCATTGAATCTCAATCATGAACTTTCTGATTGACTACAACTTAACGGGCGATGTTGTTTTATTCTGGGGAACCCTCTCAGCAGAAGGATGGCTTGATCTTTTGCCCATCCGCTTCTTCACCTTTCAGGATGTTGGATTGCCGATGGATAGTAGTGATCGGGTTGTTTGGCAATTTGCTCAAAACACTCAGATGATTTTAATTACAGCAAATCGAAATATGAAAGGAATTGATTCGCTGGAACAAACCATACGTGAAGAAAATACACCCGCTTCCCTGCCAATTCTGACAATTGGAAACCCTGATCGCTTTGATGAAAGTAGCTATCGGCAAAGATGTGCTACCCGCTTGATTGAGATTTTATTTGATCTAGAAAACTATATGGGAGTCGGTCGAATTTTCATCCCATAAGACTGTTGTTGAAAAGTATGCTTCAGGTAGAACCTGGTAACGATAACGAGATGATGAGATAATCGTTATTAGGGTTTTATACAATTCCAAAGATATGACAAAGCTATTAGAAGAGGCGATCGCTCAAGTCAAACAACTCCCCGAATCGGAGCAAAATAAGATTGCCGCAATGCTCATAAAGCAGCTTGAATCCAGATCCCCAGGGTATGATTTTTGGGACGAGTTTGACCAAATCTTAGAAGAGTGTCAAATGAATACAGGAATTTCCGATTTGTCCTATCAGCACGATCATTACATTCACGGGCTACCCAAGCGAGAGCTAGAATCGTGAGGAAGGTTTTTGTTGATACGGCAGCCTGGATTGCCTTAATTAATGTTGATGATGTTTTTCATGAACAAGCCAAGCGTGTTAAGGCGAATCTTCAACAACAGAAATGTCAGCTTATAACAACAGATTTTGTTTTATTGGAAGTGGCTGATGCTCTGGTTTCGCCGAAAATTCGCTCTCAAACAATTAGATTTATTAATCACCTCAACAATCTAATTGGTTTACAGATTATACCGCTCAATAAATCTCTTTTCGATGAGGGTTGGAAACTTTATAGTCAGCGTCTTGATAAAGATTGGGGGCTAACTGATTGTATTAGCTTTGTCATTATGCAGCAAGAAGTAATTACATTAGCCTTTACATCAGATCGGCATTTTGAACAAGCAGGGTTCACTCGACTGCTAAATCTTTCATACAGTGAACAGTTATCAGTGGAAAAAACTGCTATGGCGCTATTGAGAGGAATAATCTAAATTGAAGTTGAATTTTCTAATTCTAATGAAGTATTGGGAAATATAGAATGACCTCCTCTTCCTCTTGTGCCAATTGGCATATAATATCTCTAAATCGATGATTTAAAATTTAAGGTTGAAAAATTTATGTCCCAAGTTATTAGTACCCGACTTCCCGATCGCACAGCAGAACGACTCAAACAGTTAGCTCGCGAATGAGGAAAAACTCCTAGTGAAACCAGCGCAATTTTAATTGAGGAATCCCTCAGAGAAAGCGAGTTCCCCTATATTGAATTTCGCCAGTCTCCTACTGAGTCTTGACTGCTTCTGTATCTATCTTTCAGTTGCTCTGAACTTAGATGTTGGGCTAAGTAAGCTTTCTTGGGCATTTTATCTCCTCGTTTTTACTCGTTTTATTATAACAGGATTTGGTGTAACATTGGGTGTCGGTCATCTCATTATATTAAAAAAGGTGGGCTATAAACCCACCAGAAAAATAACCAAAAAACCTCAACGATAATTAGGACTTTGGATATCTCTAAGACGCGCTTCGGGGCGTTTAAATCTGTCCATTTGTGCTTCAAAGAATTGACGATTTTTCAGTAAATGTTTGGGATTAGGATCGTCGAGGGGATAGAGTAAAGCAGTGCGTAGAGCTTGAATAACTGCCGAAGTCACATTATACATCGATCGCTGGAAACTAATACCCAATTGAATCAAAATATCATCTTCCCCCCGGCAGTTTTGCTGATAGTAATCAATCAGATATTGGGGTAAAAAATGATACATATCATCCATTAACAACGTCGGCGGAATTCCCGCAGTACCCACGGGGAAAACATCCGCATAAAGAATGCCATAGTGAAAGTCTTTTTGTTCGTCAGGAACCTGTTTTGCTTGGGCATTATAGGACTTGGTACCCCGGAAGGGAGCAGTACGATAAAAGACCGCTTCTACATAGGGTAAAGCCGCTTCATAAAGCCAAGTAAAAGCCTTTGATTTGGGGATAATTTCGTAGCATTGACCATCAATATAAACATGATGATAAATTGGCCGGCCGGCGATGGCAAAAATACCATTGACGAGGAAATTCATGGCATCAGGAACACCTTTAAAGCCGCCCTCATCGTAGATATCAGACATCTCGAAAAATACCGGGGCCATCACTTCCCAGAATAGTCCTAAATTAGAGTAATAGGACATCATCCGCACCTGTTCCAAGAACATATCGGGGAACAGGTCATAAAGTTTCATCATGACGGGATTTTTCTTGAAATAGGCCTTAATAGCGCGGTCGGCATTTTGGCGATATTCTTCTGAATCAAGATAGGCATCAAATAAACCCCAACCCATATCGCGGCCATGCCATAACATGGCTTGCATACAAGCTTCAGCAAATTCCATATTAACGCGGTCATGCCAGAGGTGATGGATTAATCTGGGCATTTTTCGGGTTTTACCTTTATCCATAAATTCTAACAATTCAGGGTGAGCAGAACCCGTACCGCGCCAGATGCGTAAATCGGCATTATCGCCAGCGTAATGATTTTGTAGGTCTAGGTATTCTTGGGGTAGAAAATATTTAAAAAAGGGCAAAGGATCGAGGAAAACTCGTTCGGCAATATAGAGTAGATCTCGCCAATAAAAATCCATCGGTACGGCATAAGCTTTATAAATACCGATAATCTGCATCAGGTTTTCGGGAGTATCCGGCAACATGGATCCACCCGCTTCTAAACGATGGATAATGTCGGCGAATTCGTGATTAGAAGGGGGAATTTTGGCTTTGATTAATGTCCCAGTCATAGTTTTAGGTAAAGTAATTAGCAGCGGTTACAATAATTCGGAAACAGCAAGGGATAACTAACTAGGGTCTGCTGAAAAAGTTTTTCGTGGGGGCAGGGTGTGGGGTGTGGGGTGTGGGGTGTAGGGTTTTACCCATTTTCAGACGGTCAATTACCTAATTTTCAGGAAAAAAGTCCCGGAATTTTCGCCCCGATCACTCTCGGCTGGCACTTTTTGAGGTCAAAAAAGTCTAAAAGTTTTATCCAACAAGGTTTTTAGATTTATTCAGCCAACCCTAACTATTACTCAAAAATTTACCCCGATTCAACCAGTTGGTTTTTGAGGACTTTTGCGGAGATTTTTTGAAGACAAAACTAGGTTTTGCTTCCCCCGATAAGCTGGCAACCATCGAGTTAGTGGTGGGTTCAATCCAACGGACTAAATAATTGGGTTGAATGCCTAAAAAGACGATTAATACCATTAGGACAAAAGCGGGGATAGTTTCCGATTTCAGGACTTTGGGATAGTAGGCAAGTTTATTATCCAATTTACCAAAACAGGTGCGATTAAGCAGGATAACAAAGTAAACCGCCGTTAAACCGGAAGCGATGATACAGAGAACCGTCTGCACGGGAAAACGGGAGAAACTACCCTGAAAAACGATAAATTCCGCCACAAATCCCACTAATCCGGGGATACCAGCACTGGCCATACCGGCGAGAATTAATAGGGCGCTAACCAAGGGTAAACCGCGAATTGGGTTCATTAAACCGTTTAAAACGTCTAAATCTCTAGTTCCGGCTTTGCGTTCGACGATGCCCACCAGATAGAATAAGAGGGCGAGAATAAGACCGTGGCTAATCATTTGCGCGACGGCACCAAGGACGCTTAAACCCGTGCCGGCGGCGGCTGCTACCAGTATATAGCCCATGTGACCGATCGAACTGTAGGCCACCATGCGTTTAATGTCTTTTTGGGCAATAGCGCTCAAAGCTCCATAAATAACGCTAATAACGCCGATAATTGCCAGTCCAGAGGCGATTAAAGACCAAGTTTCCGGGAATAATTGCAGACCAAAGCGAACTAAGCCATAAGTACCGAGTTTAGCGAGAATACCACCTAATAAAATTGCTGTAGCGGGGGAAGCTTCCGTATAGGCATCCGGTAGCCAAGTATGGAGAGGTACAAGGGGGATTTTGATGCCAAATCCCACTAACAGCAGAGTTAAGAGCAGTAATTGGGTTTTTTGGGAGAAATCGGCGGTCGAGAGGGAGGAATAGTCAAAAGTACCACCGTTGAGGAAACCTATGCCTAAAAATGCCGCTAGGACTAATAACCCAGAGACAGCAGTGTAGAGAAGGAATTTAATCGAAGCATAGCCACGTTTTTCGCCTCCCCAGATAGCAATCATCAGATAAAAGGGGATTAATTCTAGTTCATAGAAAACGATGAACAGCAGCAGGTTTTTGGCCATTAATGCCCCAGAAACCCCGGCGTTAATCAGGAGGATGAGGATGTAATAAAGTCGGGGACGCTCTATTTTTTCTTCGGTACTATAGATAGCTATTCCTGTCAAGAAACAGCTTAAAATAATTAACGGTAAGGACAAACCATCGACTCCGAGGTTATAACTTAAACCGATTGGTTTTGCCCATTCGCGGTATTCAGAAAATTGAAAGCCATTGCTGGTTAAGTTATATTGAGTCAGCAGATATAAAGACCACAAGAAGACGGCGGCAACAAAAAAGAGGGTAATTTGACGTAAGTTTGCTGGGGCAAATTTATCGGGGAAAAGACCGACGATAATTGCTCCAATTATTGGCAACCAAAGCAGGGTACTGAGCATATTGGTATCGATCGAATTTATAATGACTGGGATGAGAAAAGGATTAGCCAAACGACACGATGACTAATCTAGAATTGACTAAATTAAACTCACTTTGCCGGTATCGAGATCGTAGTAGGCTCCAACAATTTTTAATTGTTTTTTATCTACTAAATCACCCATGACTGGGGACTTGCCTAATTTCTCTACTTGATAGATAACATTGGATTTAATGGCTCGCTCAAGTTTGTTGGAACCGGGTTGTTTTTCGGCCCGATCAACTCCCACCTGTAGGCCATCGATTAAACGACCGATTTGTCCGGGGAAACGACCGCCTTCAATGGTGGCTTTTACCGCTCCACAACGAGAATGACCAAGGACAACAATTACCTTGGCTCCTAACACCAACGTGCCGAATTCGAGGCTACCAATTTCTTCGGAAGTGGCTAAATTTCCCGCTACCCGACAAACAAATAGATCTCCTAATCCTTGATCAAAAACAATTTCTGCCGGCACGCGAGAATCGGCACAGCCCAAAATTGCCGCAAAAGGGGCTTGACTTTCGGCCACTTCTGTGAGTCGCCCTTGATCGCGGTTAGGACTTTTTTGTCTTCGTTCCCAGAAACGTTGATTGCCTTCCATGAGCATAGTTAAGGCCTGGTCTGGGTTCAATCCTTGATTTTGAGCGGTTAGCCATGGCTGGGAATTAACGGCGGTTTGGGCGTTAGTTTTGGACAACTGAGAACCCAAAACAGTGGCGGCTAGACCGGTTCCCAAAAAACCACCCCCATAACGGATTAATTGGCGACGAGAGGTATTGAACATAGGTAATTGTTTCCATTAATCAGGACAAATCCTATTGTCAGGGCTAGGGATGCTAAAGAAAAGCCTAAGTTATCAAATCTTTAACTGAAAACTAGAGAAATTTGTGATAGTAGGGGCCAGCAGATGATAATACCAATCAAAGCCACCCCCAAAATAATCGACAGAAAGTAAAATTGGGTCTGTCCTGAGACGTTATATTTCAAACTCTGACCACCAAAAACCGTGGCTAATCCCACCAGGTTAACGATCCCATCCACCAGAAAGGTATCGATCCAGTTAATAATTTGCGAGATTAATCCGACGACAAAAACGATGGTAACTTTATACAATTGGGCGGTATAAAGGTCGTTGGCAAAGAAATCTTGAACGGCTTTCGGTTGAAAAACGATCGGTTTGGAGATATTTTCATTCAGATAAATATAGGCTGCCGGAATTACGCCCCCAGCAGTGGAAAGTACCAAGAGAAAAGCCACTCCCAGATTTAAGTTACTTGGTAATAAATGCCATTGCGCCAATAAAATCGGCAGATGAAGGGCGAAACCCATGGTCACAGTCATGGGGATAACTAGGGGCCAAAGAGCTTCTGGAGAGCGCAGGGTCATCGGTTTGATTTTACCGCCAAAGAAAACGCAAAATTCTCTAGTGACACTAAAAGCAGTTAAAGCATTGACCAACAATAGCACTAATAACAGTAAACCACTGATTTCTGCGAGGCGATCGCCCATGCGGGCCAATGACCAAAAACCACCAAAGGGAGGCAGTGCGACTAAACTAGCGGCACCGACGAGATAACAAATGCCGGAAACGGGACGACGGGACCATAAACCCCCGTATTGGCTTAAATCTTGGCTGATATTATTCCAAACAATGTTACCCACCACCATGACTAACAGGGACATAGCGATCGCGTATGTAAAGAGTAACACTAAAGCGGTTTCCGTTTGTCCGGTGGCCACAGCGATAAAAATCAGTCCCATGTAGGCACTGACGGAATAGGAAAGGGAGCGCTTGACATCGATCTGGGCGATCGCAATTAAACCCGCACCGATGGCAGTGACAGAGCCAACAATGATCATTACTTGCAAGGTTAGGGGCGATAATTGTAGCACCGGCTCTAATTTGACCAATAACCAAGCGCCAGTGGAAACGACGACGGTATTCCGCAGAATTGTCGCTGGCATCGGTCCTTCCATGGCCTCATCTAGCCATAAATGCAGGGGAAATTGAGCGCATTTACCCATTGGACCGGCAATCAGGGCTAAACAGAGTAAATTAGCCACATTGGGGTTTAAATTGGCTGTGGCCGCCCATTGTGCTAATTCGTCAAAGTTCCAGGTTCCCGCCAGGGGTAAAAGGGCCACCACTCCCATCAACAGGATTAAATCGCCAATCCGTTTGGTTAGAAAAGCATCCCGCGCCCCCGTTACCACCAGAGATTGATTAAACCAGAAACCAATCAGCAGATAAGTGCCGAGGGTGAGAACTTCTAGCACACAATAGCTGAAAAATAGCGAATTACAGATAACTAGGGCGCACATACCCCCTTCAAAGAGAGCCACGAGAGAATAAAACCTTGCCCAACCCCAATCCATTTCTAGATAGGCGATCGCATATACCTGAGCGGCGAGGTTTAAGCCGGTAATTAGCAGTAACGCCCCGATATTAACGGCCGAAATCTGCACATCTAAAGATATGCTTAAATTTGCGGCATTTAGCCAATTAAATGCTATGGATTGAGGGGGACGACCCCAAACGGCGAGCAAAGCAAAAAGGCTATGCAAAAAAGCCCAGCAGGTCATGATCAAGTTCAGATAACCGGCCGGTCGCGGGCCGGTTTGCCGGATAATGCCGGGAGACCAGGGTAGAGCCAGAAGTGCGCCCGCAAAGGCATAAAGAGGTACCAACCAGATAGTCTGGCTGAAGGACTCGAACATATAACCACCTCAAGAAGAAAAATGATCCTGAATTAAAGTTTAAGGTTTAATGGGTCACTAATAGGCTGTGGCCATTTTTTAACGGGGCATGAATCGGGATGGTTTGACTAGCCTCCAGCAGGTATTTTAAAAAAGCATCGGCAATCACGGAAAGTTGTTTTCCGGCCAGGTAACAAACGTACCAATTGCGCTGAATTGGAAACTGTTCCACGTCGAGGATGGCTAATTCTCCGTTTTCCCCTTCCGAGATGAGAGTATGCTTAGATAGTACCGATATTCCCAAACCGCCAGAAATAGCCTGTTTAATCGCCTCGTTACTGCCTAATTCCAAGCGCACCTTTACCTTAATATCGTGGAGATTAAATAATTTTTGTACCGCTTGGCGGGTTCCAGATCCCGATTCGCGCATAATAAAAGGTTGCTCGTTGAGGGACTCAAGGGGGAGATTTTTCTGTCCCACCAAAGGATGATCTCGTCGCGCCACCACCACCAGGGGATTTTCGAGGAAAGACTGAGAACAAAGTTCCACTTCTTCCGGCGGTTGACTGAGAATATAGAGGTCATCCTCGTTGTTTAACATTCGCTCTTGCAGTTTCTGATGATTAGTCACTTGCAGGGCGATGTCAATACCGGGATACTGTTGACAGAATGCCCCCAGTAATCGCGGCACAAAGTATTTAGCGGTAGTAATTACGCCTAAAGTCAGTTTTCCCTGTCTAGTTCCCTTAATATCGGCCACTTTCATCTGAAAGTTGTCCAATTTATTAAAAATCTCTTGACAGGTGAACAGTAATTCCTGACCCGCTTCGGTTAAAAATAAACGTTTGCCAATTTGCTCGAATAGCGGTAAACCCACGGCTTTTGTGAGTTGTTTGACTTGGGTTGAGACGGTGGGTTGAGTGATAAATAACTCCTCGGCCGCCTTGGTGAAGCTACTGTGTCGAGCGGTAGCCTCGAAAACCCTTAACTGGTGCAGGGTTGCCTGTATCAAGTTCCTATGCCCTCCTCAATAACAACTATTTGTTACGATAAATCCTAACGTTTTTATAGATTCTAGTCAATTAACTTTTTGATAAATATAGACTCTAATAGATATAAACGGCACTTAAGACCTTTTGTAGCTATCAGCTTTTTTCCCAGTCTCCTTTTTCAGCTTGTTGTCACCCCTTGAGGTTGTCGCCAGAATTTACTCGGGGTGAGGTGATGGGTAGGATAAACGATCTTTGTTGGAAGACCTGGGGACAATTTGCTTGAATACAGTGGAATGTACGATTAGAGAGGGAAGTTATCGTTTTTCTAAGATAACTTGACTGACCCAACTGCAACAGCAGCCCTTAGATTTATTGGGAGTTTCCCTGATTTGTACCCAGTAACGGGGCATTGGAAATTCTCTTAATCCCTTCTACAGCACAGGTTATGGCTTTTTGTCAACGGGGAAGTCCAGAAATATAGACGAGGTAAGGGTTTTATTGTCCTGTTTCGCTCCCACAGGTGCAAGATTTTGAGAGAATCGTGGTTCAAAACCCTGCGTCTTCATCGGCCCGCGTCCTGTAGGGGCGAAGCATTCGGGCAATAACCTATCGGTGAAACCGTAGATTTTCTATCCGAATGCTTCGCCCGTACTTTATTCAGCAAACCCTAATCAGTTTTTAATAACCAGATTTAGTATAATTTGCATAGTCAACAGCTTACCCACGACTATAAAATTAGCATCCATCTTGCGGGGGTATTACCCTGGTTAATACCCCCTATTTTGCTCTGGTATAGTGTTAAGCTTCTCCTGTGATTGATAAACCCTCTACCCAAACGTAGGGACAAACACCACTGGGAGTAATAACTGCTTCCGGTTCCAGATAAACAATCGATTTCAGCAGTGTTAAAATATCCCCGGCTACGGTAGCGGAATCGATGCTGATGCGCTCATTTTTGTTCACTAACCAACCATCAAAGGGCAAAGAGAAGGAACCTTGTAGAGAATTAACTCCCGCATGAAGTGCCTGTAAACTATCAATTAAAACCACATTTTCTGCTGTTTCCAAAGAATAGCTTTTTGGTTGATTAGCACTAGCAAAAACGTGATAAAAATGGGGACTAACCGTTACTTTTGCCCCAATGTTACCGTTCCCAGTTGGTTCCGTATTCATCCGTTTAGCGGTAATCGTGCTATGGAGAAAATTACTCAAAATCCCCTCTTTAATTAATTCCACACGACGGGTAGGAGTGCCTTCACTATCAAAAGTTTCTGCGGCAACATTAGCCGGATGGAGGGCATCATCGCACAAATTTAAGGCAGTAGCGGCGATTTGTGTTCCCAAAGATTCAGGAGTAGAAAGACTCTGTTTATCAAGGACATTTTGGGCATTAAACAGATTAGAAAATGCTCCCATTAGACTCAAAAAGGCGCGGGGGGCAAAAACCACCAAATATTTACCCGTGGTAATCGGTTGATAGTCTAGATGGCTAACAGTTTTGGTAATCGCTTCCTCGATGCAACCATCGATATCTAATTTTTCCAGGCCCGGACTCACCCGAAAAGCACCGGCGCTGCGGGGTTTTTTGCCTTCCTGTTCGGTTTTGGTGTATAAATACACACTGGCATAACTACGCGCTTCCTGACGCATTGCCCCGTCGCTATTGAGATAAAAACGTCTGACCTGCTGTTGTCCCAAACCGTTATAGGGAACACTGGCAATAGCCGGATGGGCCGTTAGTAGGGATTTTTCGGCGGCTAATAACTTATCGACGAGAGTGGATACAGGTGCTTGATTAGACATTTCGCTGGCCACTTCTGTGGTAGGTGCGGTGGCAGCGGGACTAAAATCGGGAACATTTTCCTTAACCCCAAAAAAGCTGGCTTCTTGGGCGGTTTTCAGGGCTAATTGCAGTCCCACCAGGTCCACATCGGTGGTAGAGGTGACACCGACTTGATTATCCCGATTCCAGACGCGAACGATAACGCTGGAACGATTGGAAGCTTGTACCTGTTTCGGTTCCCCTTGAAACACATCCACATCGGTTTCATCGACCGAGGAACCATAGATGTCGTATTTAGCAATTCCTAAAGCTTGGGCGCTAGAATTAGCGATTTGGGCGATATCTTCAACTTTTGGCATAGATTTGGTCAGAAATGAGATGAATGTAGAATTGAGCGGTCAGCCATCAGCAGTCAGCTAGATAAAAGTGATATTTATCAGAAAAATGGCTGATTAATTGAAAAACAAAGAACTCAAATCTGAAAACTGAAAACTGAAAACTGAAAACTGGTAACTGATAACTGAAGAGAGATTCGGCCAGGTAGTGACAATAAAGACGATAACGGCAGCCGTAGCCAGCATAGCTTTGGCAACGTGACCGATAACCGTACCGACGACGATACCGACACAGACTTTTAGGGATTGTTGCAAACGGGGGGTTAATTCCAAATCGCGACGATAGGCGTATTCTCCCAAAAAAGCCCCCACCACAGGACCGACAAATAGGCCGATAATCGGGCCGCCAATGGGTAAAGCGGGTAAAAGCCCGAATATTCCCGCTAATAAACCCACTACTAGCCCGATTTGACTCCAATTGCTCGCCCCAACTTTTTGGGCGCCGAGATAACTAGCGAGGAATTCCACCCCGATACTGAGGAGAAGGACAACAAAGGCCACAGTTAAAGCGACCCCCATCCCCGCAAATTTGGTGACAAAACCCCACACCACCATGGCGATTAAAATCAAACTCATGCCGGGAATAGCGGGTAGCAGTTCACCAATTATCCCCACTATCATGATGGCGATGAGGAAATAGTAGAGAATTACTAAAGCCATGATTAACGACCGCCAACGGTAATAGAATCGACTTTTAAATGGGGTTGACCAACGGTGACATAAACGCTACCACTGACGGAACCGCAAAAACCGGCCGCTAGACCTAAATCTTGGGAACACATAGAGATTTTATTCATAATCTCCTTAGCTGAACCGATTAAAGTCGCACCTTTTAGGGGTTTAGTCAGGTTGCCATTTTCGATAAGATAGGCCTCCTCGACGGCGAAATTAAATTCCCCGGTCGCCCCCACACTACCACCGCCCATTTTTTTGCAATAAATGCCTTTATCGATGGAATTAAAGAGATTATCGAGGGTATATTCCCCAGGTGCGATGTAGGTATTCCGCATCCGACTAGCGGCCGCATAGGTGTAGTTTTGACGGCGACCGCTACCCGTGCGCGGATGGCCGGTTTTAATTGAACCAGTGCGATCGGCAATGAAGTTTTTTAGGATACCATTTTCAATTAGGAGAGTACGCTGGGCCGGCATTCCCTCATCGTCCATATCGATAGTACCGAAAGCTTTATCGGATAATCCTTCGTCCCAAGCCGTCAGGTTTTCGTGGGCGATTTTTTCGCCTTTTTTATCGAGAAAGGGCGTGGTTTTTTGCTCAATTTGCGTAGTTTCTAGCAAATGGCCGCAGGCTTCGTGGAAGATAACGCCGCCAAATTCATTGGCCATGACGATGGGATAACTGCCGGATTCTACATAGTCAGCGTAAAGCATTTTACCCGCCGATTCGGCCACTTCTGCCGCCGATTCCTCAGCATTCCACGTCCGCAGAAAATCGGGATTACTGGTACTACCCACCCGTTTACCAATGCTAGAACGATTGGTCCCATCGGCACAGAGGAGATTATAGCCCACGGATTGGGTGAGGCGAATATCCCGGGCAAAAGTGCCGTCACTAGCGGCAACTAAAATTTCTTGCCAATCGCGAAAATAAGCGGCGCGACGAGATTGGACGTGAGAGGCTTTCTGATTGAGTTGAACGTTAGCAGTTAGGAGAATATCACCCATTTCTCGCAAAGAACTGCAATTATTCAGCCAAATATCTTTATTTTTGACCGTGGCATAATCCCGGAACATTTCCAGATTGATTTCGGGAATATATGCGTTAGGACTGGGTAGGTTTAAACCAAGAATCGATAAACCTTTTTCTAGGGCATTTTTTAAGCCTTGGAAGCTTAAATCGTTGGTACTGACATAACAATCAGCTTTACCGCGAAAAAGGCGGATTCCTGCCCCTGTAGATAGTTTCGGTGAGAGACTGGTGATGCTGTCATCTTCGGCTAAACAACTGATATAGTTAACTCTTTCCAGGAAAAATTCGATAAAAGTCGCCCCAGCAGCCCGTCCCAGTCCCATAAGAGTGGACAAAGGGGCCGCCCAAGAGCTATCAAAGCGCTCCAGACTAGGATTATATTTCAGGGTGGGAAGTTCTTTGGAGATGAGTAGAGTGGGTGACATAAAGCTCGTTTATCAGTTAATCTGCTGGTTTCTAGTCTAACAGTTCTCCGTTTTTTGCGTCTTGGGGGCTTTAGTGCCGCCCAACCCTGCTAAATTTTTACCCTTCATATCTCTTAATAAAAACCTTGATTCGAGTGCTGATCGCCCGCAAGATTAAAGAAAGAGCGACTCAGGATCAAAATAATGGCCACAGCGACACAATTCTTAAACATTTCTGACTTGACAAAAGATGATTATTGTGTATTCGGTTTAGCGATTTGTTTTCTCAAACAGGCTTGCCCTGAGCTTGGTCGAAGGGAGGGAGAATTAGAAAAAGTGGCGGTGTTAGAACCGATTCCCTCGGCAGCCCTAGAGGCAATTGTCAAAGGAATTCCCACTTCCTACGAATTTGCCCGCGCCATGGCTTTAGGAGAGGTATTTCAGGACGATAATCCTCAAATACCCAGTAATTTCCCCGATAATGCCCAATTATGCGAGAATTTTGTCGAAAGGGCGATTGCGGCCACTCGCACCTATAAAAATCAACCCCACCTACAAGGGTTAATCCCCTTGGGTGGCCAAAAAGACGATTTAAACTTTTCCCTAGAGAAAAAACGCATCTTAAATGCTGTTCATGTGGTGCGGACGGAGGATAACGTCAAACAACATTCTCACACCCATAAGGTTTTGTAATCAAGATCAGTTCGGATTAGGGAAATTTTGCCGTTTTCCCTGATTCCGAACTCAGGTTATCGCAGTCGAGCAATAGCTGCTCAATTAGTCGAGCAATAGCTGCTCAATTAATTGTTTAGTCTCTGGTGATACTAATCGAGGGCAAATATAGGATAATTTCCCCAAAAATCAGCGATAAAAACCTTTTTTCCCATCTGGACTGGCTCTAACCCTTGGGAAGATCGGAAAAATCCCCTCGACAGCCGAATTAGGGTTGGCTGAAAAAGCTTTTCCTGGGGGCAGGGTGTGGGGTGTGGGGTGTGGGGTGTGGGGTTTTATCGATTTTCAGGTGGTCAACTACCTAATTTTCAGGGAAAAAGTCCCGGAATTTTCCTCCCGATCCCCGCAATGGCTGGCACTTTTTGAGGGGAAAAAAGTCCAAAAGTCTTATCCAACAAGGTTTTTAGATTTATTCAGCAAACCCTAATTAGCTTAATCAAAAAATGTGCTATAATCAGAATGTAAGCACAAGGGGCCGTAACGGTTTCGACAGGTTAGCGAAAGCTCCCCCGTGATACAGGTCGAGAGTGAGTCTCCTCTCGTAAATCAAAGGCTCAAACAAAAAGTAAATGCGAACAACATCGTTCCTTTCGCTCGTAAAGCCGCTCCTGTAGCTGCCTAATAGTCTCTAATCGACTCGAGCATTCATAGTTTGACTCCGTTAAGGACTATGGATAAACCCCCAACGGATGCCACGTTTAACTTTCTCTAGTTAGTTAACCGTCTAAGCTTTAACTAGAGCATCCCACTGTCCGGGATAAGTGACAGTCCCCGTTTCGAGGGTAATCGAAACTAAACCTGTGAATGAACGGACAGTCAATACCTAATTTGGACAGCAGTTCGACTCTGCTCGGCTCCATTGATTAGTTGAATGAAAAACCCTTAAAAAAAGTGTCTAAGGCTTTTCTCCTCCACGAAGAAACGGGTACTCTCTTGGAAATTTCGGGACGGAAAAACTGTTTTTATCTGGGAAAGGTCAATCCGAAAGTGACGGTAGATTTAAATCTTTCCCATCTTCCTAATGCGGAAATAGTTTCCCGCGTCCATGCGATTATTTATGTGGAAAAAGACGGTTTTTATCTAGAAGATGCTGGCAGTCTTAACGGCACTTATCTTAATGGGGAAAATCTGCAATCGGGACGCAAAAAGCTGAAAAGTGGCGATAGGATTACTTTGGGATATTACCGGGCGATTAATCTTTTGTTTGAGATCGAATCAGCCAATCCTCCCCAATATACCTTCAAATCTCTTGCCAACTGATGAAAAACCTTCTCTCTCGCATGGACGGGGTACAAACACCAATTATTCCCGTGGTCGGTCAATTAATTAAAGCGAACCCTGGCACTATTTCCCTAGGTCAAGGGATTGTTTCCTATTATCCACCCCAGGAAGCGATCGAATCTCTATCTTTATTTTTAGCTAATCCCAAAAATCATCAATATCAATCCGTGGCGGGAATTCCCTCCTTATTAACAGTAATTCGGCAAAAACTAGCCGAAGATAATCGGATAGAAATCAGCGATAAACAGGCAATTTTTGTGACTGCGGGCAGTAATATGGCTTTTATGAATGCTATTTTAGCCATTACTTCCCCGGGGGATGAAATTATTCTCAACACTCCCTTTTATTTCAATCATGAAATGGCCATAAAAATGGCTGATTGTCAAGTAATTTTGGTCGCCACAGACAAAAATTATCAATTGCGTCCGGCTGCCATTGAAGAGGCAATCACGGAAAAAACTAAGGCAGTGGTGACGATTTCTCCTAATAATCCCACGGGAGTAGTTTATCCAGAAAATACCCTAAGAGAAGTCAATCGAATCTGTCAAAAAAAGGGCATCTATCACATTCATGATGAAGCTTATGAGTATTTTACCTATAACCATGCTCGCCACTTTTCTCCGGCGGCAATTGTTGGCAGTGAATCCTGGACTATTTCCTTATTTAGTCTCTCAAAAGCCTACGGTTTTGCCAGTTGGCGCATTGGTTATATGGTAGTACCAGAACATTTATCTGAGGCGATTAATAAGATTCAGGATACTATTTTAATCTGTCCGCCAGTGGTTTCACAATACGCGGCCCTAGGGGCGTTACAGGTGGGTAAAAGCTATCCTTTAGAACAGTTAAAAACCATCAGTCAAGTTAGAGAAATTTGCCTGAATGCTCTAGAATCGATTAGGGATATTTGTGATGTTGCTACTGCGGAAGGGGCTTTTTATTTCTTCCTGAAAATTACCACAGACAAGAATGATTTTCAGTTAGTTAAAAGTTTAATTGAGCGGCAGCGGGTGGCAGTGTTACCCGGTTCAACTTTTGGGATAACAGAGGGCTGTTATTTGCGTCTTGCCTACGGTGCTTTATCTCCAGAAACGGCTTTAACGGCAGTAGAAAGATTGGTAAAGGGACTGCGTTATTTTAGTCAATGATTTTCAAGAATAAATACCGGCTTTTTTTCTTGGTTTTTACTTTAAGCTCATACTAAATCCAGTTATTAAAAACTGATTATTTCTTCTCCCTGTTTTCTGTTGCCTTTTGCCTCATCTCAATAAGCAATTTAAATTAAGAACAGCTTATCTTTTGGGCTATTCTTAGTTTAGCCGAACGAGAACGGGGATTTTTAGCCTGTTCTTCCCGGCTGGGAATAATCGGCTTTTTCGTGATAATTTTCAAGGAATTATTTTCGCGAAAGCCATACTTGATCAGACGATCTTCTAGACTATGAAAACTGATCATAGCGATAATTCCCTCGGATTTTAGCCAGTGGGGGGCTTGATTTAACAATTTTTGCAGAGAATCTAATTCTTGATTAACAGCGATGCGTAGGGCTTGAAAAACCCGCGTTGCCGGATGAATACGTCCATAACGGTAACTAGCGGGTACAGAACTAGCGATGACAGCCGCTAATTCAGTGGTGGTAGTAAAGGGACGTTTTTGGACGATTGAGCGAGCAATAGGACGAGATAAACGTTCTTCTCCGTATTGATAAAAAAGATCTGCTAATTCTTTTTCGTGCCAATGGTTAATAATATCGGCTGCCGTCAGGGATTGACAGCGATCCATCCGCATATCTAAGGCTGCCGTGTGGCGAAAACTAAAGCCGCGCTCGCTCTGATCGAATTGGGGAGAACTGACTCCTAAATCGGCGATAATGCCATCAAAACTGCTATTTTGTCCGTTATAATCGGCGAAGTTCCCCCACCAGAGGGTTAAACGGCTATCTAGGTAGGGGGCAAGACTAATTTTAGCGGCTTCTAGGGCGCTTTGATCGCGATCGATGGCGGTTACTGTCGTTTCGGGATGGGCTTCTAAAAGCAGGCGGCTGTGTCCACCACCCCCTAGGGTAAGATCGAGATAATGCCCCCCGGGTTGAATATTTAAGCCGGCGATTAATTCTTGACTCAAAACGGAAATATGGGGAAAATCTTGATTCATCTGTACTGATAACTTCCTAAAAATGGCGATTTAACCTAGGGTTTGCTGAAAAAGTTTGTTGGTGGGGGCAGGGTGTGGGGTGTGGGGTGTGGGGTGTAGGGTTTTACCGATTTTGAGGTAGTCAGTTGCCTAATTTTCAGGGAAAAAGTGCCTGAATTTTACCCCCGATCACTCCAATGGTCAGCACTTTTTGAGGGAAAAAAAGTCTAAAAGCCTTATCCAACAAGGTTTTTAGATTTATTCAGCCAACCCTAACCTAGAAATAACTGATAGGCCCGGTTTTGACTTTCATCCCAATAGCGATAGCCGAGAGTATCGAGAAAAGCTTGCCATTGATTCATTTCATCGGGGGGGACTTGTATGCCCACGACGATGCGCCCGTAATCGGCCCCGTTATTGCGATAATGGAAAACGCTGATATTCCAGTGGGGACTCATGGAGGCGACAAATTTCATTAAAGCCCCCGGTCGTTCGGGAAACTCGAAGCGATAAAATAATTCATGATCGGCTAAATGCGATCGCCCTCCCACCATGTGGCGCAGATGCAATTTAGTCAATTCATCATCACTAATATCGAGGGTTTTAAAGCCGCAAGCTTCAAAACTCTCGGCTAATTTCTTGGCATCGCTGCGATTTTCGATCTGGGCGCCGACAAAAATATGCGCTTCTTTTTCATCGGCAATGCGATAACTAAATTCGGTTAAATTGCGTTTGCCGACACATTCGCAAAAACGCCGTAAACTGCCCGGTTGTTCGGGAATAGTCACAGCATACAACGCCTCGCGCCGTTCCCCTAATTCCGCCCTTTCCGCCACAAACCGCAGACGATCAAAGTTCATATTCGCCCCACAAGCCACAGCAACGAGGGTTTTATCCTCAATTCCCTCTCTTTCTACATAAGCTTTCGCTCCTGCTACTGCTAACGCCCCCGCAGGTTCTAAAATCGAGCGTGTATCTTGAAAAACATCCTTAATCGCCGCACAAATATCATCCGTATCCACGAGGATAATCTCGTCCACATACTGCTGACAGAGACGAAAAGTCTCCTCTCCCACCTCGCGCACCGCCACCCCGTCGGCAAATAATCCCACTTGGGACAAACGCACCCGATAACCGGCTTTTAGGGATTGATTCATCGCGTCTGAATCCACAGGTTCCACCCCGATAATTTTAATTTCTGGGCGTAAACGCTTGACATAGGCTGCAATACCTGATATAAGTCCACCGCCACCAATAGCGACAAAAATGGCCTCGATCGGTTGCTGATATTGTCGTAAAATTTCCATACCGATCGTACCCTGGCCGGCGATTACCTCTGGATCATCGAAGGGATGGATAAAAGTTAAACCTTTTTCCGCTTCTAACTGCCGCGCGTAAGCATAGGCATCATCGTAGGTGTCACCGTGCAGGACAACAATCCCGCCCCGAGCTTTTACCGCGTCGATTTTGACTTGCGGAGTGGTGACAGGCATAACGATAATCGCTTGGGTTCCCAATTGCCGCGCCCCCAAAGCGACTCCCTGAGCATGGTTTCCCGCCGAGGCAGCAATTACGCCTTTTTGTAACAAATCCCTTGACAAATACGCCATTTTGTTGTATGCGCCGCGCAGTTTAAAAGAGAAAACCGACTGCATATCCTCGCGCTTGAGTAAAAGCTGATTGTGCAAGCGTCGGGAGAGATTGGGGGCAAATTCCAAGGGGGTTTCTTGGGCGACATCATAGACGCGTGCGGTGAGGATTTGAACCAGGTAATCGCAGTACATTATTCTTTTTTGGCGGTGGGGATTCGCGAGTCGGGCTAGGATCCAGAATAGATCATCGTCAGTCCAGTTAGCAATAAAGAGCTATCAACCGTCAGCCGTCGGCTTTTTGCTCCCCGCTGCCTGGGGTTGTTTGGCTTTTAAAATACGGGCAATCTCAAAAAATAGCGCACCTCTGGTATCGTCAAATACCTTTAAATCACCACAAATACTAAAAGGGGGACATATACAAAAAAAAGGATGGTGGGTTACGCTTCTTGAACCTCAGTTTTCTAGGAAATCACAGCGAAGAATAACAGAATTATATAATTTGAAATTCATCCTGTTTAAGATTTTGAATCGATTCAATCTTGGAAGCTTCTACAGCGATAACTGTATTTAGATTGGGAGCATCTAGCATCTCACCTTTGCAACAAGTAGAAATGCTTAATGAGATCAATAAAAAAGTTAAAAAAGGCAACCATTTAGATAAGCACAGCGATGACGAAGGACTTGCGGTACATTACCAGATTCCCAACTTGCACCATTAATTTTAAGACGATGAGCAATTTGTTTAATTTTTGATGACCCGGAGCCAATGGAAATACCCTCTGCCTGCAAATAACCATAATTGACAATTCGATGTTTATGCTTGTTCAAATAAGTAATAAAATTCTCCACTTGCGGCTCTGACCATCCTTCAAAACAAGAGATAGCCGCGTCCACTTCCCCCTTCCATAGAAAACATTTTACCTCCTCAATTCCCTGGAATGACCCGCCAACTTTCTAGAGGTTTTCGATTAAATGATACCAATCCAATATTTCAATTCTTTCCTGTTTCTC
>NZ_JADBUB010000118.1:0-34088 GCF_020245865.1 Microcystis sp. M169S2 | reverse complement strand
TCTTCTCGACTTTGTGTGATAAGTTTAACTTATATAGTAGCGATCAATCTTTGTGTCCTTTGTGTCTCTGTGCGTTCCACTCACTCGCCTGCAAGACTGTATCTTAGAATACATTTTACCCACCAAACCTGGGAGAGCCAATTGCTTGTTGAGACGAGGCAAAAGGCAAGAGGCAAAAGGCAAGAGGCAAAAGGCAAAAGGCAAGAGGCAAAAGGCAAAAGGCAAGAGGCAAAAGGCAAGAGGCAAAAGGCAAGAGGCAAAAGGCAAAAGGCAAGAGGCAAAAGGCAAGAGGCAAGAGGCAAGAGCGGGGTTAGATATGTGTAATTAATTTTGCTTAGGTGGTTAAGAATAAGCGGTTTAAATGCGTCTTAGCTTATCAGTTCACCGATGACTGAAAAAAGCTCTTGTCAGAGTCCCGCCCGAATATGTAACAATTTATGGAAGAAACCCCCAACAAATTTAACGAGAAAAACATGGCAGCTACAATTAAGAAAGGAGCTTTAGTCCGCGTGGTGACGGGAAACCTAGAAAATAGCCTCGAAGCCCTAGCCAGCGATCGCCGTTTACCCAGTTATATGTTCGACTCGACAGCAGAAGTCTTGGATATAAAAGATGATTATGCTTTGATTAAATTCTATGTTCCTACCCCCAGTGTGTGGCTAAAGCTCGAACAACTGGAACCCGTCTGATGAGGATATTGCCTCATCCATAAATCATGGTTGACTTCTACGATACACTCATCCCTTGTCAATCGCCCCGAGTCTCGGTTATTGGTGCTGGTAACGTCGGACGCACCCTGGCCCAACGCATCGCCGAAAAAAACCTCGCTGATGTGGTTCTCCTCGATATCGTCAATGGTTTGCCCCAGGGTATTGCCCTAGATTTGATGGAAGCCCAGGGCATAGAACTGCACGACAGCGAGATTATTGGCACTAATAACTACGAAGACACCGTAGGTTCGGATATTGTCGTGATTACGGCTGGATTAGCCAGAAAACCGGGCATGAGTCGCGATGATCTCATGAATGTCAATGCTAAAATTGTCGTCGAGGCCGCCACTAAATGCCTCCAGTATTCTCCAGAGGCCATTTTTATCGTCATCACCAATCCCCTAGATGTGATGACCTATCTAGTCTGGCAAGCCACCGGTTTACCCCCCCAAAGAGTGATGGGAATGGCAGGAGTCCTCGATTCTTCCCGTTTACAAACCTTTATCGCCATGGAATTGGGGGTTAGTACCGCCGACGTTCATGCTATGGTTTTGGGTGGTCACGGTGATTTAATGTTGCCCCTACCCCGTTACTGTACCGTCAGTGGTGTGCCGATTACCGAATTAATGGACGAGATGACGATTAATCGTCTAGTGGAGAGAACTCGCAACGGTGGGGCTGAAATCGTCAAATTACTGCAAACTGGCGGCGCTTATTACGCCCCTGCTTCCTCTGCCTGTACCATGATCGAGACGATATTGAGAAATCAATCCCGTTTACTGCCGGCGGCAGCCTATCTCAAGGGTGAATACGGTTTACAGGATGTTTATCTGGGGGTTCCCTGTCGCTTAGGATGCCGGGGTGTGGAAAGTATTCTGGAAGTGCGTTTAACCGATGCTGAACGTCTGGATTTACACACTTCTGCTGCCTCAGTTCGTCAAAATGTTCATTTAGCCCTTGACAGTCTCAAGGTTTTGATGTAGTTAAACTGCCCGCGAATTTAAATTGCTGGTTGAGATGAGGCAAGAGGCAAAAGGCAAGAGGCAAGAGTAAAGAGATGGGGGGAGATTCGACTAATCTAAGAATAAGCGGCTTAAATGCGTCTTAGCTTAATACAACTCATATTTTAAGAGGGTACAGGGCAGAGAACCGTTATACAAGGGAGTGCGACGGGAAGAACGCAGACCGATTTGTTTGGTCAGTTCTTTGTTTCCCGATAAAATATAGGCTGTCCAACCCTTAAACCTCTGTTTTAAGACATCACCGAAGGATTTATATAAGGCCCCTAATTCTTCGGTATTACCCAATCTTTTGCCGTAAGGGGGATTACAGAGAATAATCCCTTGATCGCTCGCCGGTTCTAAGTCGGTGATGCTTTGCAAGCTAAAATTAATATGGTTCTGCACTTGACAAAAATAGGCGTTATCCTCGGCCTGATGCAGAACCTCATAATCGGCATCGCTAGCATAAATTGGCGCATTTAGCTGAGATTTTTGTTTTTCTTTAGCTTCCTGAAGCAAAGATTGCCATAAATCCGGTTGATAGTCTGGCCATTTCTGGAATCCGAACTGGGAACGGGATAAACCGGGGGCAATATTTAAAGCTTTTAACGTCGCTTCGATGACAATAGTTCCCGAACCACAGAAAGGGTCTAAAAGCGCCATGTCGTCCTGCCATGCCGATAATTCTACCAAAGCAGCGGCGAGACTTTCTTTCAGAGGTGCGACTCCCATGGCCCGATGATACCCGCGACGATGTAAACTGTGACCAGAACTATCTAAACTAAGCACACAGCGATTTTTCTCGATATGAGCGTTAATTTGCAGGTCGGGATTTTCTGTATCCACAAAAGAACGGGGATTCCCCTGTTGACGCTGTTGGTCGATAATAGCGTTTTTGATGCTTAAGGCGGTGTAATGGGTGTGATTGAGGTGATCGTTTGTTCCCGTACATTGTACCGCTAAAGTTTCCTCACTGGTGAGATAATCGCGCCAATCAATGGCTTGAATGCCATCATAAAGTTCCTTCCCATCCCCACAGGGAATTTCGGCAATGGGAACCAAAACCCGAAAAATAATTCTTGACCAAAGATTGACTCGATAGAGTAGGGAGATATCCCCCTGAAAATGGACTCCGGTGAATACTGGTTTCACTTCTTTGGCCCCTAGGAATTCTAATTCCCTAGCGGCAATTTCTTCTAGTCCCCTCGCGGTAGTAGCAAAATAGGATCGAGTCATTTCAGTTATCAGTTATCAGTTTTCAGGTTTCAGTTATCAGTGACTAGCGCCGGTCGTTGGTAGCTTGAAATCAGAAAGATTGGCTCTCTTGAGTTTGGTGGGTAAAATATATTCTAAGATACAGTTGGGCTGGCGGGGGAGTGGAGCGAACCACAAAGACACAAAGGACACAAAGATCGATCGATCCTATATTAAGTTAAACTCATCATACGGGGAATAAGAGAGCCAAAGATTTTAATTTTTACCCTCTTGTAAATTCCCTATCTCATACGCTCTTTCTTTATCTTGCGGGTAGTCGGCGATCAAATCAAGTTTTTGTTAGGAAATATTAAGGGTTTCTCCCAATCAAGACTAGACAGCATTCTCTGAGAAAATAATGTAGGCGCTCATCATCGTTAGGGAAATTTTTCTCGCGAGTCCCCTGAGCTATATTTGCTAGTTCTGTTTCTCCTATCTCTATATTATCCAGCCAACGCTCAAAATCTCCTTTGTCCATGTGTTCTTTAAATTTATTGGGATTATCTATACATAATTCGAGTAATTCTGGGATATTGTTAATGCGTTTTCCTCCACCATTGTCTAAATTAAAATAGAAAGGTGGATTATATTCTGTATTTCTAATGTAATTTTTAATTTCCTTAAGAAGATTTTTTAAATCATTGATAAGTTTATTTAAATAGCATTCTCTGAGAAAATAATGTAGGCGCTCATTATCGTTGGAGAAGTTTTTCTCGCGAGTTGCCTGAGCTATATTTGCTAGTTCGGTTTCTCCTCCCTTTATATCAGGCAGCCAACGCTCAAAATCTCGTCTGTCCATGTGTTCTTTAAATTTCTTTGGATAATCTATACATAATTGGAGTAATTCTAGGATATTGTTAATATCTTTTGGTTTACCATTGTTTAATTTAAAAGGGAAAGGTGGATTATATTCTAGATTTCCACTGTAATTTTTAATTTCCTTAAGAAGATTTTTAAATAAATCATTTGTATCTGCTTCTGGTGCTTGTCCTTTGAAGTAGTTTTTAACTTTATCAAGAAGATTTTTAACTTTATCAAGAAGATTTTTAAAATTATTGATAAGCTTATCTAAAAGGCCTTGTTTATCTTCTCCTTCATCAATCTTTGCTACTACTATTTTATACATTTCCCATACTCTATGGTTAGACTTCCAAAATATTCGTGTACTTTTCACCTCTTTATTTTGTGGGTTAATTCCTTTGTACCAGATTTTTTTTAAACTTCCTTCACCGTCTCTTAACTGGGTAATTTTTGTTCTCATTGTCGATTCCCACAATGAAAAGATAAATATAATTATTACTAAATAAAATAATAAGATTCCTAAAACAAGCATATTGTTTGATATGTTGAATATGGAAAAAATACCACCTACATTTGCGACTAATGCAATACCACCAAAAACAACCGTAACCCAAGTATTTTCTTCTGCTTCAGTTTTTAAAGTCTGCATATAGCTTTCCCAAATAATAGGCTTTTGACCACTAGGTAAATTATTAAAGTATAAATCATTAATTTTAGGCTCAATATTAGTGGCAATATATCTACCAATTCTAACAATCAGATAAGTATTTCCATTAACAAGAAGGATGATTAATATACAAGAGGCGGGAACTATTATTCCTAGAATAATGGCTGAAGGAATTCGTCGTTCAATTGGAATATCATAAAAGTTTTGTCGAGATATTGTTTCTGTTTCTGTGTCTTTTTCTTTAATAACTAACCCTGAATTTTTTTCTTGATTGGTGTGGTTACTATCCGCTTTTGAATGAGATATTGTCTGTTTTATTGTATTTCCTGTTCTCTTTTCTATTGTAGTTGTATCTGTGGGTATTCTAGTAACAGTCGTTGTCTCTTTCATGATGGGAAGATTAGCTATGGGACTAATCCCAATTCCCAGTAAAGTCAAAACTAGAGCGCCTCCGAAGACAATAACATTAGTGCGATTTTGTATGGTTTGCAAAATTTCCGTTCGCAGGGTTTTATACTCCTCCATACACACATCGATCGCTTTATTGATATCGGGTTGATTGTTGTTATTAGGCATTTTTTAACCCTTGAATTTATATATAGTTGTAATTTTATCTGGTCAAATAAGTAGGTAGGCGTTAAAAATTATCAGACACCCACCTTATCAAGGGTAGATCCCCCCGCCTATCGGCACCCCCCTTATCAAGGGGGGCAGGGGGGATCAAACCTAAAATCCATTTTAAATTGAATTATAACCAGCTATTTAGAATTACACTATTGGCTTAAACTTTTCTTAATTAGTTCCAATGCGATTTGTAAATTAGCCTGTGTCCAAAGGAGAGGAGTGGCATCATTAGGGATATATTTTCCCTGTTCTAGATAGTATAATTCGGGACATTTAAACTCACCCACGGGGGAATCTTTTCGCGTAATTTGTCCGAGAGAACGATTAAAGTAATGGGTTTGTAGGTTGAGGTATTTCTCCTGACCTGTACTCTGGAATTTAAGGGCAAAAATGGCAGAAATAATCGGATCAAAAATACACCATTGTGCTTCTTCGCCTAGGTTTAATCCTCTCCCTTGTTCCTGTAACCAACCTTCTCTTTCCGTCGATACCGTGGTGCGGATTTCTGGGGGAATTAAGCGATAGTCTCGACACCAAAAAGAATCGCCTAAATAGCGACGAATACCGTAATCTCCCTGAAGGTGAACGATAACATTATTAAGAATTTGATCGGCGATATTTGTCTCCACCACTTGTAAGGGATAAATCAAAAAAAGTAGGGCTGCATCATAACTTCTTGCCTGCGCTACTGGTAGAAGACACTCGGCTGGTAAAATACGGTATAAAGCTTGTTCTCCTATCTCAATTAAGTCCGCTAAAAATGCTGGTGTAATCCTGCGATTTTCGGCTGTGAGATTTATCTCTGTCTCGATTAATAACCTTTTTAATTCGCGTAATCCCGCTACCACAACCCCGATGCTAGATGCTTCTATTTTGCGGGTTTCTTCCCAGTGACCGCTATCCTCATCCTGCCAATAACTAATTGCTTGAAAATATAAGGGGAATAGGGCAATTGTTTCTAGACAATCGGGGGAAAGCTGAATATATTTTTCCCGTGCTAAACGACAATAAAACCAGAGAAAATAGCCAAGGGCATCATTTTGTGCGTGTTGCCAAACTTGGTCAATTTCCGTCAGTGTACGTCCCTCAAAACGAATATGAGGACGTTCCATGATCTTTTCAGGATTAACCCGACCTTGGATAATATTAATAAAACGCCTTTGGAACTTTTGAAAATAGTTCATCAAAGTCTGAATATTCTTGACAGCGATCGCTGTCTGTCCGATAATATAGTGAGAATAAGCCAGATAAACGTTATCCCTCAGCCAAACATTGGCATATCCGGTGTATTCTGTCTCATTACTGACTAATGCTGCTGGAAATAAGCCATTTTCTAGCTGGGGAAATCTCAAGACATCATTTTCCGACAAAAACGCGGATAATCTCTGAAGATCCCCTAGAGAGTAGCGGTATTTAATGAAATCGAGAATTTTTTCGTTGTGAACAACTAGCATCGGCAAAATACCCCAATAATCTGCTCAAAAACGAATTTATCTCGATAAATTCTACTGAGAAACCCAAAAAATGCGTCTTTGATTGGGATCCCGTCGGGGACTTTGTTCCCCCATGACTTGCCGCGCTTGACTAGGATCAAAGCTGCGAGTAAATTGACCGCGCAATTGATTGACGCGTTCCTCCTTTTCTTGGGCTGCCAAACGCACTTCTTCCAGTTTTGCCTGTTGCATCTGTTGGTAGGGTAACAAGCGAGCGATCGCAAAAACTGCCGTGATGGAAATGGCGCTATAGGCAATAATTCGCAGCCAAATCTCGATAACTTGCCATTTTTGGGATTTATTGCCGCTTTTTGGCTTTTTTGGTGTTTTTTTGTCGGTTTGGTTTCGTGTTCGTGCGGTCATAGATTTATGAGTACAAGTAAAATCGGTGAGAAAGGTGGCTAATTACTTTTAAGTTACACCCAATCACTGATAACCGATAACGGAAAAAACCCCAATCGGTCTATCCTATAGCTAGGTTAGACGGGATCAGGGTTTATTGAAAGCGACTTTACTTATAAAGTTCCGTCGCTAGACGAAAAGCCAAAATCCCGGGGATTAAAGCAATTACCAGAGCGACTAGAACTTGAGTATCAGAAAGCATTGCTGATTATCTCCTCATAAAGATATTCATCCAATACTTTCCGACATCATCGGGGTCCTCTGCATCATTTCGTTACAAGACTTCATATCTCCCCACCCCGATGACGGTTATCTCCCCTAGAAAAGAAAGTTGTAAAAGCGTTAAGCTGAGATATTGCCATGATTACATTTATTTTTACCTGCGGCCTCAATGTTAGACTCGCTCCTTGATTCATCTCTAACCCTTAGTCTAAAAACCCCGTTAATTCTGTTGGTTCTCATTGCCCTAGAAGCGGTATTATCAGCAGATAACGCCATTGCTCTCGCTTCCATAGCACAGGGATTAGGAGATCATCAGCGTCAACGTCAGGCCTTGAATATTGGCTTAGTTTTCGCCTATATTCTCCGTATGGTCTTGATTCTTACTGCCACCTGGGTGGTTAAATACTGGCAGTTTGAACTTTTGGGAGCAGTATATTTGCTCTGGTTAGTCTTTAATTACTTTGCCTCCCCTGAAGACAAGGATCACACCCATCATAGTCTCAAGTTTCAATCTCTCTGGCAAGCTATCCCCCTAATTGCCGTTACTGATTTAGCTTTTTCCCTCGATAGTGTTACCACCTCCATCGCCGTGGCCGATGATACTTGGTTGATCCTGCTTGGTGGTACGATCGGAGTAGTTACCCTGCGCTTTATGGCGGGTTTATTTATTCGCTGGTTAGAGGAATACACCCACCTAGAAGATGCCGGTTTTGTCACCGTCGGTTTGGTGGGTTTAAGATTGTTGTTGCGGGTGATTAGTCCCGATTTTGTGCCGCCGGAATGGATTATGATTAGTTTAATTGCTATCCTCTTTGCTTGGGGTTTCTCAAAACGCAACGATCGAGAACCAATAGAGAGTGATCCCATCCAATCTGATGAATTGCCATAAAATAATCATCAGGAGTCAGTCATCAGTGATCGGATTTGAGTTTTCAGTTCACTGATTACTGTTTACTGTTCACTGTTCACTGAAAAGAGAATCCTTAGAAGATCATGTCATCTTTACCGACTCCATCTGCTGATACCTTAGAAAATTCTACTCGATCGCCCTCTTGGAAAATTAAACTCCTCTACGATGGAGAATGTCCCCTCTGCTTGCGGGAGGTTAATTTTCTGCAAAAACAGGATGCTGGGAGAGGATTAGTTGCTTTTGTCGATATTGCCGCCGAAAACTATAATCCGGAGGAAAATGGCGGTATTTCCTTCGCGGCAGCCATGGGACGAATCCACGCTGTACTAGCTGATGGTACTATTATCCAAAATGTGGAAGTGTTTCGCCAAGTCTATGATATTTTGGGCATTGGTTGGATTTATGCCGCTACCAAATGGCCGGTTATCGGGTTTCTAGTGGATATTATCTATGACATTTGGGCTTCTTGGCGATTAACCTTAACCGGAAGACCGAATTTACAAACAATCTTAGCAGAACGTCAAAAACGTCTGGAATGCAACTCATCAAATCGTTGTTCTCAGTGAGTTAAAATCTCCTAACCCCCACACCCCACTCAGAATCACCCCTTGGGATGTGATACTAAATCCGTTGAGTATAGGCTACTTATAAGGACAGGCAAGAGGCAAAAGGAGAAATAAATAATCAGTTTTTAATAACCAGATTTAATGTGATAATTCTGCCTAGTAAATAAATGGTACTTTATTTTCTTGCCAGTCCCTGACTGCGACCGATGATCGCCCAGAGATAGCTAATTGCTGAGGCCAAAAACGCGAGGGAAATACTTTCTTTGACGATAAAAATACCCAGACCGATCAGCACACAGGGAACGAAGGTGCTTCCCTGACTGGTTAGAATAGTGGCGATGGTCGGCACACTGGTCAACCCGTAGGCGAACGCACACCAAACCCCCACCAGAATCAAAAAAACGCTGACGATAACGATCAGACTTGTCACGGTACTACTGGCAAACAGGGGAACGTAAATACCGATATTATCGCTCCCGTTGGCGACGGTCAACGCAGCCACGCTGTAGGTGCGCGGGTCAAACCAACCACCGAAGGGTTTACCCTGAGCTACGCCGAAGGGGGAATGTTTCGCACCCTCCAGGTCCACTTCGACATTCTCCGGCTCCTCCTCCTTCTCCTCTTCTTTGAGAAGGGAAACGATGCCGAGAATCACAGGAACGAGGCCTAGATAGCGAATCCATGGGGTAGGGATGAGAAAGCAGCCGAAAAACCCCGCTAAACTGGCAATAACAAGCAGACTAAAGCCGATATACTGACCGATCACGATATCGCGACGACGGAAGAGTTTTCCCGTTTGGCTGAAGAGAATCGTCAGGATCAATATATCGTCGAGGTTGGTGGCGACGAATGCCGCTACACCGGTGGATATCGCGATCACAATCTCGATCATCGTTTTTTTCCTTAAGATGGCCGTCGGGTTCGTCCGTTCGTTATACCTTGTTCGGCTTTTCCTTCAAAGGTTCCGGAACGGGAGAATTTTACTACCTATCCCGATGGAGAAACTGTATTTCCCACGACCGATGGCTTTATCCCGGTGCGGGATGGAAAAAGAAAGCAAGGGTGATCACTGCGTAGGTGGCGACGAGTAATATACCCTCTAACCAGTTCGAGCGACCGTCGTTACTGATCGAGTTAGTCAGCCACACTGCGACGGCGACGGCGACCAATTCAAAGATGTCGAAATCGAGAGCCATCGGCTGACCGATGAAATAACCCGCGATTACGAGAACCGGTGCGACAAAAAGTGCGATTTGTAGACTCGAACCGACGGTGACAGAAACCGCCAGATCCATTTTGTCTTTTAAGGCGACCCTAACCGCGGTGGCGTGTTCGGCCGCGTTGCCGATAATTGGCAGCAGGATCACCCCCGTGAAAAGGGTTGTTAATCCTAATTCGCTCGTGGCTTCCTCTAGGGTATTAACTAATAATTCCGATTCGACCGCCACCCCGATGGTCACCAGCAGTAATATCCCCACCCAGAGCCAGAGATTCGGCTTTTTTACGCTTACCGCTTCCCCCGACTCTTGATCGAGATCGGCGACCCCCACCTCGTAAAGATAGGTATGGGTCTTCATCGAAAACAGCAGACTCAGGCAATACACAAAAATTAATACCGCCGCCACCGCTACCGAGAGACGCTGTAGGACGCTCTCCTCGATTGCGGCGGAGGTGTATTGAACGGTCGTGGGTAGGAGGATCGCTGCCACGGCGAGATTCATCGACGAGGAATTTAAACGGGCGGTCACGGGCTGGAATTTCTGTTCTTTATAGCGTAAGCCGCCGAAAAACATCGATAAGCCCGTTACCAGCAGCAGATTCCCGATAATCGAACCGGTAATCGTCGCTTTCACCACCTCGATCAAACCTTCTTCCAGGGCGGCGTAGGCGAGAATTAATTCGGTGGCGTTGCCGAAGGTGGCGTTCATTAAACCGCCAAGATTAGGACCGACCACGACGGCGATTTCCTCGGTTGCCTTTCCCATGTAAGCGGCCAGGGGAACAATCGCTAGACAGGCACTCAGGAAAACGATCGTCACGTCCCAACGCAGGAAATTCCAGGCGATCGAGATCGGGACAAAAACCAACAAAATAGCGAAAATCCAGTCCTTTCTATTCATAGCAATGGGTGTCTCGGCATAAAACCGCGCACGGTTGTGAAAAATAGACTATCGGCTTTTTTTCTGTTTCAATTACCCAAATCGCCCGGTAATATACTCCCGGGCCTCGTCGGTTTGGGGATTGCCGAACATAACTTCCGTGGGGCTGAATTCGACTAATTTTCCCCGGCGTTTCCCGGACCGATCGGTTTCGGTGTTAAAAAACGCCGTCCAGTCGGCGATCCGCGATGCCTGCTGCATATTGTGGGTGACGGTAATGATCGTGTAACTTTCCTTCAGTTGTAGGCACAATTCCTCCACCTGACGGGTAGAAATGGGATCGAGAGCCGAACAGGGTTCATCCATCAATAAAACATCTGGCTTCATAGCGATTGCACGGGCAATACAGAGGCGCTGTTGCTGTCCCCCCGATAGTGCCGTTCCTTTTTCTTTCAGTTTGTCCTTTACTTCCTCCCAGATCGCCGCCTGCCGCAGGGAATACTCGACCAATTCGTCCAGATTTCCCTGATAACCGTTGGTTCGGGGCGCGTAGGCGATATTCTCGTAAATGCTCTTGGGAAAAGGGTTGGGACGTTGGAAAACCATCCCCACCTGTCGCCTTAACTTGACCGCATTGACCTGCGAATCGTAAATATTCTGATTTCGGTAGAGTAATTTTCCCTCCACCTTGGCGCCGGGGATCAGATCGTTCATTCGGTTAAAGCAGCGCAAGAGGGTACTTTTCCCGCAACCGGACGGCCCGATAAAGGCGACGATTTTTCGCGCGGGAATTTTAATATGAACGTCCAGAAGAGCGAGAAACCCGTTATAAAAAACTTTGACTCCTTCTGCGTCGAAAACACTGTGATCGGCGTTAAGGTGGGTAGTCATGGTAAAAATTCTCCTGAGTGTGATTAAAGATGTGTTTCGAGGGAAGTGGGGAGCACAGGAGTGGGCAATTAAGAACTTAAATAGGGCTGGCTGAATAAATGTGAAATGTAGGCAAGGTAAGAGTTTTGTGGCTTTTCTCGCGAAACAGGTGCCAGATTTTGAGAGAATCGTGCTTCAAAACCTTGCGTCTTCATCGGCCCGCGTCCTGTAGGGGCGAAGCATTCGGGCAATAACCTATCGGTGAAACCGGAGATTTTCTATCCGAATGCTTCGCCCGTACTTTTTGCCGCAAACCCTAAATAGACTTATCTAACCTCCCGCCTTCTGCCTGCTGCCTTCCCTAATTCAGTGTCGAATAATGTTGACGTAGATAGATAGCGATGGCGTTGAGGGCGAGAATTAACAGGATCAGAACGATAATCGCGGCCGCCGCAGCATTGGCGAAACCGGGTTCGGGACGGGTGATATAGCTGAAAATTTGAATCGGTAGCGCCATAAAGCGTTGGAATAAACCAGGATCGAAAGTGAGGAAACTAACCGCGCCGACGACCATTAAGGAAGCCGCGTCTCCGATCGCCCGCGACACGGAGATAATCACCCCCGTGAGAATCCCCGGCACCGCGTAGGGTAAAACATGGTGTTGGATCGTCTGCCATTTGGTACTGCCTAGACCGTAGGAGGCTTGGCGTAGGGAATCGGGAACCGCCCGGATCGCCTCCCGCGCCGTGACGATAATCACCGGCAGCGAGAGAAGCGCAAGGGTTAAAGCGCCGGAAATCAGCGTCGGGCCAAAATTGAGCAGATAGTTAAAAACCGCTAATCCTAATAAGCCGTAGACGATCGAGGGAACCCCGGCCAGATTGCCGATATTCACCTCGATCAGTGCCGTCCACCAAGTTTTCGGGGCGTATTCCTCTAGATACAAAGCCGACCCGACCCCGATCGGCACCGCCACGAGAAGCACGATAATTCCCAGATAGAAACTACCGATGATCGCCGGACGGATACCGCCCCTTTCCGGGAAACGGGAAGGCGTTTCCGTGAGGAATCCGGGGGTTAAGAGTCGTCCCAGTCCATCGTGGGCGATATTCAACACCAACAGCGCCAGAACGAACAAACCGATCAGTAAACCGAAGAAGAAAAGATACTCGCAGAATTTGCCGATCGCCTCCCGGCGTTCCAGATGGTCGATAAATTCAACGGTATCGGACTTAACAGAGGATTTAACCATGGCAAATCAATCGTATTTTTCTTTAAAACGGTGGGAGATCCAGTAACTGGCCAGATTCAGTGCCAACGTGATCAAAAAAAGCACCGCGCCGACTGCGTAGAGGGTTTTAAAACTGAGACTGCCCCGGGGCGCATCTCCCCCGGAAATCTCGGCCATAAAAGCGGTCATCGTGGCGATCGACTCGAAGGGATTGAGGGTAAGCCGGGGTTGGGAGCCGGCGGCGATCAACACCGTCATCGTTTCCCCCACCGCCCGCGACATTCCCAGAATAATCGAGGCCATGATCCCGGAGAGGGCGGCGGGGAGAACCACTTTAAAAATCGTTTCTAGCTTGGTAATTCCTAGGGCGTAGGAACCCTCGCGCAGGGAACGAGGAACCGCTCGGATCGCGTCTAAACTAATCGATCCCACCGTGGGAGTGATCATGATTCCCATCATTAACCCGGCGCTGAGGGCGTTAAAAATCTCGACGGGGAAAAGATTCCGCAAAGTGGGCGTGACCACCAGTAGGGCGAAGTACCCGTACACCACCGTGGGAATCCCGGCGAGAAGTTCCACCGCAGGGCGTAAAATCGCCGCTAGGTTCGGTTTTGCGTATTCGGCGAGGTAGATCGCGGAAGATAGGCCTAAAGGAACCGCGACGGACATAGCGATGGCCGTGGTTAAAAATGTCCCGTTAATCAGCGGCCAGATGCCGAAATGAGGGGTGGCGAACAGTGGAGTCCAACGGGTATCGAGAAAGAATTGGGCGAAAGATACCTCTTGAAAAAATCCCCAGGTTTCACTAAAAATAATCGCCACGATGCCGATTGTCGTCGCCACGGAAACGAAAGCGCAAGCGAAGAGAATCAGCGCGATTATCTTCTCTTGAATATCGTCGCCGGGGTGCTTGAGGAGTGAATTATCTGCCGCGAAAAAAGAATTATCGAAAGAACTCGGGGTTAAGGTCATGGTTTAACAAAATTCCTTTTTTAGATAAAGTTCGTGATCGGTTCTCCCGGTTTAGCTTTGCCGAATTTCGATCCCGTTTCCCCGCGCTCGAATTTCCGCAGGGTTTTGACGTAGGCCTCATCAGGTAAAGCGACGTAACCCACGCCATCGACCCATTTCCAGGAATTTTCTAAATAGAAGCGCACGAATTTTTCCAGGGATGGATTCGTTTTTAAATTATTCTTGTTGACGTAGATAAACAGGGGACGGGAAAGGGGATTATAGACATTGCGGAGAACGTTATCGAGGGGGCCCGGTTTGACGCATTTTCCTTCATTATTTTCGATCGCCACCAAGTTCAATCGATCTTGGTTCTGCATATAGAAAGAGATGCCTAAATAGGCAAGCGCGGATGGATTGCCGATCACCCCCTGTACGAGGGCGTTTTGATTGCGGTTCGGGGTAAAATCGGTGCGGCTATTTCTCCGTTTTCCCGTAATCGCTTGGGTGAAATAATCGAAGGTTCCCGTATCGGAAGGCGGGGCGAAAAGTAATAATCTCTCGTCGGGAAATTTGGGATTAATCTGTTTCCAACTGGTAATCCTACCCTCCGCTTTCGTGTTCCACATTTGATCGAGTTCTTTAATCGTTAAACACTTGGCGAATTGATTTTTTTTATTGACAATCACCGCCAATCCGTCGATCGCCATCGGTAATTCCAGAAATTCCACGCCGTTTTCCCGACATTTCTCGATCTCTTCTTTCCGGATCACCCGCGATGCCCCGGCAATGTCGAGATTTCCGGCGCAGAACTTACTAAAACCGCCCCCGGTTCCACTGGTGGCGACGCTTACCCGCGCTTCGGGATGGATTCTCTGATATTCTTCGGCAACGGCGAGGGAGAGGGCGAAACCCACCGCACCACCGTCGATCGAGACTGGCGCTTCTTTCTCGGCCGAGTCGGCCGGGCGACCGCAACCGGCGATCAAATTACTCGCAATCAGAAGGGAGATTAGGAAAAAATAATGAGAGAATTTCATAGATTAAAGCGGGAAAAATGTTAGGAAGCCGACTGGTTCTTAATCTGCTCGAAGATGCCGTTATTGGCCAGAAATTCCTTTTCGATCAACGTCCAACCGCCGAGATCTTGGGCGTTGAAAAGGGTCTTGATCGGCGGAAATTGTAGTCCTTCATCCTTGGCCACGAAGGGATTGACCGAGCGATAGCCTAATTTGGCCAATTCCTGTTGTGCCGGCTCGGAATAGAGGAAATTCACAAAGGCCTCGGCCACCTCTCGCGTGCCGTGTTTATCGACATTTCTATCCACCACCGCCACGGGATTATCGATCGAGATATTGACCGGGGGGACTAAGTAATTGGTATCTGGTTGATTTCTTGCCGCTAGAATTACCTCGTTTTCGTAGGTGACTAAAACATCCCCCTTTCCCTCTTGGAAAAAGGCATTGCTGGCTTCCCGTGCGTCCCTAGCTAGGGTGGGAATCTTTTGATAGATCCGGCGGACAAAATCCCATGCCTGTTGCGGTTCACCCCCCGTTTGCGTCACCGAACCCCAGAGGGCTAATAACTGCCAAATAGCGATCCCGGAAGTTTTCGGATCGGCGGATAGAACCGTAACGTCCTCTCTAGCCAGATCCGCCCAAGATTGAATCTTTTTCGGATTTCCCGCCCGCGTCACGATCGCCGCCACCGAGTGACTCACCACCCCCCGCCGCGGCACCCGATCTTCCCAACCGCGATTAATCAGGCCGGCTTGAGATATCCGCATCACGTCGAGGGGAAGGGCGAGATGTACCACGTCCGCCTCTTGTTTCCCGGCGATCTCGCGTAGCGAGCGCTTTGCGTTCACGTCATCGGCCTGGGCCAGGGAACCGCCGTAACTCCGCTGGAAAATGACTTTTTGGTTATGCTCTTTCCGCCATTTATCGACGAATTTCGGGATAATCTGGTCGTGGGCGGCTTTTGTGACCGAGAAGGAAACGAGATTCAGTTTCACCTCCGGTTTTGAGCCGATTCCCCCGCAGGAGGCGAGGGCGAGACTTGCCAACAGTCCCACTAACAGGAAGGAAAGGAAGCTCCTCCCCGATAAGGAACGAAAGGGACGAAACAGCGATCGAATTGACAACAGTGATACATTCATCGGGATTTTCTCGATAAGGTTGATCTAAACCAACTAATTTTTTCTTCTCTCTTCCTGAATTTTGACTCCCGTGGGAGCCGGAGATTGGCGATTTTTACGGGGGCCTAATTTAGCCGATGGGAATCAACAGGCGATAGGAGCCGTTATCGAGAATAATCCGTAGGCCCAACCACATCAGCACAAAAGGGAAAAGCTTGCTCGCATAACGGCTGAGGACGACCGCGATCCCCGGTTGGCGGGTTAGATTATAGGAGAGAAATAACCAAGTACAAACGATTAGATAGCAGATCGGGATGATGACGGCTAACTGCGCCACGGTACTATTGGCGAATAGGGGAATATAGATACCGAGATTATTGCCGCCATTGGATATCGTGACTGCGGAAACTTTATAGGTTTGGCGATCGCTGAAGACTTGACCGAGGGATAGTCTGCGGGAGGCGAATCCGTGAAATCGGGCGTTTCTTCGCAAATTCACCTTGCGATCTGCGGTTTCCCTCTCGTTATCGCGATTTAACGTCAGTAAATTTCTCACACCGATGAGGATTGGCAAGATTCCGAGAAGACCGATATAAATCGGCGGGATCATTAAGCCGAGTAGAAAACCCAGCAAGCTTACCGATACTAAGGCCGTAAACCCGACTAGCTCGCCGACGACAACGTGAACCGGGCGAAAGGTACGATTTACCTCGCTAAAGAAGCCAGTTAGATAAATATTGTCGTCGAAGGTGGTGGCTATGCCGGTGGCCACCGCGATTTTGACGATTTCGATCAACCAATCCATCCATACTACCTCGATCTCTCAAATGCGGGCGCAATTTCATTTTGAAACTATATCATTTTCAATACATTTATAAATGTACTTTGTTACACAATCGAGGAGTCGTGGATTTTTATAGTATGTAGATAAAACTAATGGAACCTCTCCCGCTTGCCCTGAGCCAAGTCGAAGGGATCAAGTTGGGAAACCCTTCCCTCTTGTCTCCTTTCCTGATAATAAATCTTGTTTTCTGCGAGAAATCCCATGCTCCACCGTTCGATCAAGTGTCTCTGGAAACCGTGGCGAAATTGCCGGGGAGTTCTTCCCGCAGTGCTTTTTGTGACCAGCCTCGTCGGGAGCTTTCTCCTGGCTGGATTTTCCGACACGAACGCAAAGCGCTCGCTACGCGAGATCGCCGTCGGTCAAAATTCTCGATCCGATAACCTGATTCTGAACCTCGTCGATAGCTTTAAATTCCCCCGAAATACCACTCCCCGGCTATTGGAAACCGTGGGATTATTTATCGCTGGAATTCTCTTCTGTATCGCGATCGATCGCTGGTTCAAGCGCTCGACCCCCTCCGATATCACTCCTCTCGCCAAACAAGCGCGGCGGTTAGGAACCCTCAAGATCGGCTATCCCGAGGGCATGACTAATCTGGAAGTTCTCCGCGCCCAGGCCTTTCTGGAAAGACGCTTAAAACCCTTTGGGGTGACGGTAACGTGGACGAGTTTTCTGGCCGCTTCCTCTCTGATCGAGGCCTTGAGCAACGGAACGATCGACTTCTGCGGTGGTGGCGGTACGGCGAGTATTTTCTCCCAAGCAGCCGAACACGTCTTCGTCCGGGTAGCCAAGGAAAAATATACCGCCCCGAAAGGTCAGGCGATTCTCGTGCCTGAGGATTCGCCAATACAGACCTTGGCGGATTTAAAAGGCAAAAGAATCGCCTTCGATCGAGGTTCGAGCGCCCATTATGTCCTCATCCGCGCCCTGATGAGAGTGAATCTAGAATTAAGCGATATCGAACCGGTGTATGCGACTCAACCGGAAGCGCTGGTGCTTTTCCGTCGCGGTGAGATCGACGCTTGGGTGGTCTGGGTTCCCTATTCTCCCACGGAGACGCGCAGCTATCCGGGAAGACCGTTGGCCGATCTAGAGAGTATCTTTGGGGAAAACGCCTCTCTAGAAGTGCCGACCTATTATTATGCGGTTCCCGAATTGGTGCGGGATTATCCCGATGTACTGAAGGTGATTTTAGAAGAGGTGAACGAGGCGGGTGCCTGGGCGAAACAACAGGAGTTAGAGGCGACGAGACGCTTGGCAGCTCACCACGAGATCGATCCGGCGATCGTGACTAATCTCGAACAACGGGCCTCTGAACGTGCCATTATCCCGATCGATGATCGCTCTCTGACGGCCCTACAACACCAAGCTCATATCTTCCGAGACCTGAAGCTGATCCCCCATCGGGTCAATGTGCGCGACGGAACCTACACCCTACAGACGAAACAAAATTGGACATATTAATACTAAATCCGTTGAGTATAGGCTACATATCAGGATAGGCAAGAGGCAAGAGGCAAGAGGCAAAAGGAGGAATAAATAATCAGTTTTTAATAACAGGATTTAGGATTACTTTTTACTGTTTACTGTTCACTGAAAATACTCCCCACACCCTGCCCCCAGGAAAAACTTTTTCCACATACCCTAACTAACTCAACGCTTCAAAATAATCGCGAATTTGATGATGTCGCCCGGATTGACGCAGTTTTTGCAACGCTTTCAACTCAATTTTTCGCACCCTTTCCCCGGATAATTCCAAGATGCGACCGATATCAGCCAAGGAATGGGATTTACCATCGAGAAAACCATAGCGCCATTCAATCACTTCTCGTTCGCGAGTGGTTAAATCTGCCAATAGTTCTCTCATATCTCTTTGCAAAGATTCATAGACAAGACGATTTTCTGAAGACACTTCTTCAGTTTCCAAAAGGTCTATTAATTCCGTATCTTTTTCCTTACCCACTTTTATTTCTAAGGAAACCGAACGCGGCACTGTCATCAACAATTCCCGCACAGTTTCAGGAGTCATCCCTAACTCTTGGGCAATTTCCTCTACGGTCGCAGTGCGACCGCGCATTTTTGAGATTTTCCGTTGTGCTTTCCTAATTCTGTTGAGTTTTTCGGTAATACTCACCGGTAAGCGAATAATCCGGCTTTGAGTTGCGATCGCTCTTGTAATTCCTTGACGGATCCACCAGTAGGCATAGGTACTAAAACGATAGCCTTTGGTGGGATCAAATTTCTTGACGGCGCGTTCTAAACCCAGGGTTCCCTCTTGAATCAAATCCAATAATTCTAAACCGCGATTCTGATATTTTTTGGCCACCGACACCACCCTTCGACTTCTCTCAGGGTCAACCAGACGTAAATTGGACTTAATCATCTGTTCTTTGGCACAGGTACCAAGGGCGATAATTTCTTCTAATTCTTCCACTTCTAAGCCCGCTAGATGCGCCCAACGCTGTTTTCCCGCTTTCAAAGCATTTTTTAACTCAGACACGGTGATTTGGGCAGTTTCTGCCCAACGTTCCAGGGAGAGAGGATGGGCTGATCGAGTTGACCCTGAGAGAAGCCGAAGGGCGGTCAGTCGATCACAAATCTTAATTAACTTGACAAATTGCTGTATTTGTGCATCACCTTGTTTAAGGGCAGTGGCGCGCAATTTCAGTAAAGACAGATGACGCTGCACCCGTTGCGCTTGTTCAACTTCTTCGTCCCGTTTGAGTAGAGGCACTCTGCCAATGTCTTGTAGGTATAAACGGACTAAATCGGTAGTTGTACGGTTGCTGTAGCTTTTTTGGGGACTAGATACTAAATTATCTTCTAAATCACTGCCGAGAAAATCTTCATCTAGGTCGATCGAGTTTTCCTTCAATTTTAGGACAGAAAAAGAGGGGGAGATAAATTCAGTTTCGAGCGTTGACCCTGAGAGAAACCGAAGGGTCGAGGGATTAATTGCAGACATGGTGGCTTCTCTACGGGCGACTGTGATAGGAATTAGAAACTTCTAAATCGTTCACCGTAGTCATGGTTTTCCCCCTTGAGCGCGGAAATGATGCAGTCGGGAAAATTTTTTTTCAAAAGCATTGATCTTTAAACCTAGAAGTTACACCAAGTCTGGGGTTGACCTTCTTGGCCTAACTTCTCAAATTAATGATTGATTTAGAAGTAATTTCCCCTACAGCCTTATTCCTATCTATTCCTGATTTTCCAGATAATTACGGATTTGTTCTAGTTTAGCCAGGGCTTTTCCTGACTGTAAAGATTGTTGTGCTTGCTGGAAACCGGTGGGGATATCCGGGGCAATTCCACAGCGCCAAAGATAAAAACCACCGTTAAAAATTGCCGCGTCGGTTAATTCGTTATTTTCTCCAGCTAATAAACCCTTTAATTTAGCGGTGAGCAATTCTAAAGATTCCAGGGGATAATCCGAGGGACAAAAGCCATAATCGCGAGGATTTAAGAAAAATCGCTGAAAGGAAGGGGGATCGGTGGGATTTCCTAGACCAATAATCGCCGTCCGATTACAGGCTAAATCACAACTGCCCTCTAATCCTTTCACGGTGGTGAAGTGAGAGATATTTCTCAGGGCAAAAGTTTCGCAAAAACGATCCTCGGTGGGGGGGTGAACAAAACCCGATATTTGATGGATATTACCGACAAAAGGTGACCAGATTAACTCTACCGTGGCCATGGGCGGACGTTTACCGATTTGCTCCCGATAGGTGATGAAATTCTGTACTAGGGGAAAATGGCGCGGAATATAGAAAAAAGTCAATCCTGTGGTGATTAAACAGTCTTTCACTGCTGCTAAGGATAATTGACTAAAATCTGCTCCTAATTGCTGCCAGATTTCCTTGAGGGAAATACCGTATTTAGTCGGCATTCGATCGCCCCCGTGCAGGACTACGGGAACCCCCGCCAACCCTAAGATTAAAGTAGTGATCGGAGTAACCGGGGCAGTGCGAGAGCGTCCATCGTAGGGATTGCCAAAAATAGTGATCGGATGCTGAAAAGAGGCTGATTCTAGGGTTATTTGCGGGCCAAGCTCGGCGTAGGCATCAAGCATTCCCGCTAACTCATCGCTGGTGGGGCGTTTAATGCGATGGGCAATCATGAAAGCACCGATTTGGGCCGGGGTTGCCTCTTGGGTTAACATCATCTTGGTGGCCATTGCCGCTTCGGGACGGGTTAAATTTTTGCCCGTATGGGTGCCACTACCGATCGCTTTTAATAATTCTCGAAAAGTATCGCTCATCTCAAGGAAGAAAATAAAAAGTAAATGGGATTGATTGGGATTGCTAAGGCTGGACGTGGTGATTTTCTAGGTTTTTAATCATACTTTGCTTCATTTGCCGCACTAATTGACAAAAATGAGCGATCGGTGGTATCTGTAGGCGATCGCTAGTGGTGACAAGGACTACCTGACGGGTGAGACGATGACTAAATTTACCATTATTAAGATGGGGATTTTCGCTACTAGGGGAAGCAAGAGCTTGCCCTGAGCCAAGTCGAAGGGGACGAATGGCGAGGGTGGCATCGCTACGAGCCTCCATCAGGGCAGATTGGGGCAGAAGAGCGATAATATTACCCTGACGCACCACACCGCGAAAAGCATCGAGGGTGTTTAATTCCATGACGGTTTTCAGGTGGGCATCCTGACGGGAAAACCATTCTTGTACTAATCTTTGCATTCCGTAGCCATCTTTGAAAACCACTTGCGGATAGGGGATTAATTCTGACCATGGCACTTCTTTGTATTGGGCGAGGGGATGATTAGCGGCCATGAGAATTTCGATCGCTTCTTCGTATAATATTTCTACCACCATCTCCGGGCTAGAGGTGAGAAAACGATTATTCATTACCAACGCCAGATCTACTAAACCATCCCGCAGCACTTTTAGGGCGCGATCGCTGCCTAGGGCTGTAACTCTTAACTGAACTTCTGGGTATTCAGCACAGAATTTCGGCAAAATCGGCGGTAAATAGTGGGCGCAGACGGAATGAATCGCCGCCACGCACAATTCTGGCTGTTTTCCTGCCTGTAGGTCAGTGATTTCCCTGTGAATATTCGTCCATTCTTGACAAATCCGTTTCGCCCGGGGCAGTAATTTCTCGCCGGCAATGGTTAATTTTGCTTGGGCGGTACGATGAAAAAGAGGTAAGCCCAAATCGGTTTCTAGGGATTGAATCTGGCGGCTGATAGTCGATTGGGTGACCCCACACTGGCGGGCAGCTTGACCGAAATTGCCTGTATCGGCTACGGCTAAAAAGGCTTGCAATTGCTCGATCCGCATTCTTTCTGGTTTTAATTACATTCCGTCATGACCTTATGACAATAACGAATTTTATTCTGACTTTTGGTAGAAATTGCTACCGTTTTCTCAGTTATCAGTTATCAGTTATCAGTTATCAGTTAGCAGGTGTCAGATTTGAGTTATCAGTTCACTGATTACTTTTTACTGTTGACTGAGCATTGAAAAAAGCCCCCTGCTCTCCTATACCTTTTAAACAGGATTTAGTATTAAGTAGGGAGGCACAATTATTTGTAGGATGGGTTAGCGGTAGCGTAAACTATGCGGGCGTTGGGCTTCGGCCGTGAGCTCAGCCGAACGGTTTCATGCTTCAACTCAACCTACGTTCATCTTATATTTAATTCCACCCACCCACTGAACAGGATAGCCGCTACTTTTGCCCTTGTGAATATCGCTGTTTTGAGGCGAACTTTAAAGACAGTGTAACTTGTTTCTGGGATTTGAGCGCCGATGAACTTGCCTATCTCAAGGTGATCAGTTAGAGATTATAGGTCAGTACAAATGCTAAGATAGTGTTGGGCGAGGATGGGAAGTCGATCCTTGAATTGATCAGAGAAAAGGAGTTTAAAGGATGAAAATGACTTATCTGGAAGCCACTGCCAAATTTTACAGCGAAGTAGCCCAAACTCCCGAAGTGGGGCTATGTTGTGTCCAGGGCAGTCCCTTGCAACTGCCGGGGTTAAAAATCCCCGCCATTATGCAGGAGATGAACTATGGTTGTGGCACGACGGTGCAGGTTAATGAATTGGGCAATTCTCCCAGGGTTTTGTATGTGGGTGTGGGTGGTGGTTTAGAAGCACTGCAATTCGCCTATTTTTCCCGTCGTCCGGGGGGAGTGATTGCGGTGGATCCAGTGCCAGAAATGCGTTGGGCAGCCCAAAGAAATCTCGGCGAAGCACTGCCGGAAAATCCCTGGTTTAGTCTCGATTTTGTGGAAATTAGAGATGGTTCTGCCTTTGAATTGCCGGTGGAGGATGCCTCCGTCGATGTGGTGGCGCAGAATTGTCTTTTTAATATCTTTAAACCAGCCGATTTACAGTTAGCTTTACACGAAGCTTTTCGCGTCTTAAAACCGGGAGGACGTTTACTGATGAGCGATCCGATCGCCACTCGTCCAATTCCCGAACATTTGCAAGAAGATCAGCGTTTACGCGCTATGTGTTTATCGGGGGCCTTGACCTACGATGATTATATTAAACAGTTGATTGCTGCTGGTTTTGGTCAGATAGAAATTCGGGCCCGTCGTCCCTATCGTTTACTGGACTGTCAGAGTTATAATTTAGCCGAGCCGCTCCTCTTAGAAAGTTTGGATTCCGTTGCTTTTAAATTAGCTATTCCCGAAGATGGGGCCTGTATTTTTACGGGCAGAACTGCTATTTATACTGGTAGGGAGGCAATTTTCGATGATGGTGCTGGGCATATTTTAGCCAAAGGATTACCGGTGGCCGTCTGTGATAAAACTGCGAGCAACTTAGCTCGTTTCTCTCCCCAAGATATCCTCATCACCGAGTCCACTTGGCACTATAATGGGGGCGGTTGCTGTTAAAAAAGCACGGTCGAGGCAAGTCCGATCCCTCAGTTATCAGTTATCAGTTATCATTGATTAGTGATTGGTTACTGTTTACTGTTTACTGTTCACTGTTCACTGAAAAAAACTAGCCCTGCACTACCTGTTTAAGGGTGGTAAAGGTTTCTAGGTTGATTAACCCCCGGCGCTGGCCTTTTTGGTTGGAAATGCCCAAAAATACCGATTCTCCCTGTTTGGGATTACGATCAAATCGGGGTGAAGAATTGATATAAACTAAAGCACTATCGGACTCCATGGCGAATTGACGACTTTCTCGATAGGATTCGGTGACAATACAATCCGCATGACCGCTACTATACTTATTAATCCAAGCGATCGCATCAGTGAGGGTATCCACTAACCTAAAGGCCACCGTTTTTTCTAAATAGGGTCTTTGCCAATCATTATCGGTAGCAATAGTTAAATGTTCTGGAAAATCCGCCGCTAATCGGGTATCTCCCCGCAATTTAAAGCCTTTTTCCTGCAAACTTTTAAACAAACGACTTAAAGTTGAAGAATTGTGATGGGGACTAATTAAAACTTTTTCGATCGCGTTAACCGGATCCGGTATGCTGCCATGACTATCGATAATTACCTGACGAGCTAACTCCAAATCGCCACTAGGAGACCAATACAAATAACAGTTTCCCATGGCCGCACGCAAAACGGGAACCGTTGCCAATTGACTCACCCGACCGATTAAACTAGGGCGACCGTAGGGAATAATCAAATTAACATAATTTTCTTGGGTCAGCAACTCCTCTAGGGAGGGACTAGAATCACAGGGTAAACCACTGACACAATCCACGGGTAAACCCACATCTTCCAATGCTTCTTGGATAATTTCCGTAATCACCCCATCGGAATGACTAGAGGCATTGGAACCGCGAATAATCAAACTATTGCCACTTTTTAGGGAAAATCCCGCCGCTACCATCGCTAATTCCGGAAAACCTTCATAGACGAAGGCAATCACTCCTAAAGGCATCCTTTGGCAATAGGTTTGGGAAGGATTGAGTTGATAGGCTGCGTTAATTACCTGTTGCAGCGGATCCGATGCTTCCGCTAGTTGTTGCAATACCTCCACCGTCGTCTCTAAACGTTCGGGAGTTAACCGTAGCCAGCGAATCATCTGTTCTGAGACAGCCATCTCTCGACTGACTTCTAAATCGAGGGTATTGGCTTCTAAAATACGATCAAAGCCAGTTTTAATGGCATTAGCGATCGCAATTACTCCGCGATTTCTTTCATTGCCATTAAATTGACCTAGAGCCAGAAAAGCATTGTATGCTTGCTTAAAGATCGTCAGGGGGGGGATGGAGGAACTTTCGATCATAGATTCTTTTCTAGCGTCGATAGGCTAACCAAAAGATGAATGCGGGCAAAATAACTAATAGCATAACTAGAATTGCCCCAAAAATCACGCTTACCCCCGCTTGCCCTGAGCCAAGTCGAAGGGGCGGTGATTTTAAAATTAAGGGTAGCCACACGATCGATAATAACAGAATTATCCCCATCATTAGGGGTAATACCTCTTGCCCAAGCCGCTGATTGGTACTCACCCAACGAAATCCCGTCCAGCGCCAAGTGCGTTTATAGGGATAGTGGGGGGCTAATTGTTCGATAATTTGGCCGTTTTCCTGTACCACAAATATCTGTTGACAGCGATCGCATCCAAAGGCATCGGTTAATAAAATCGGGCATAATGTCCCTTTCCGACGACAGGGACAGGGATAGTCTTGGTGTAGGTCGATTTTGGTATATTTATGCGGTCGCACAAGCTAAATTTTTGTTTATAAATGGTTGTTTTTAGTCGCTCGTGAGCAATAGCTAAGGGATTCAACGCTTGTCGAAAATCCCCAACCCTATTGCCCACGGATAGTTCTCATATTAAAGGATATCCCTGAGTTATTCATCCCAATCTTAAGGTCTATTTTAAGATTTTTCTAAGCGGGCAACGCGATTCGAACGCGCGACATTCACCTTGGCAAGGTGACGCTCTACCACTGAGCTATGCCCGCAAGCAGTTTTTTTACACTTCTTTAAGTATGCCAAATCTCAGAGCATTTGTCAAGTAGTTTGGAGCATTTTTTGACAATGATTCATCTTCTGGCAAATCCCCCAAACCGGTAATAGCTTCGAGAACCACTTCGATCTTAGCCTGTAGTCGGTTGAACTGATATTCCAAGCGATCAAAACGCTTGTCAATGGCGGCGAATTTTTCAGCGATATGGCGTTCCATAGCCTCAAAAGCTGCCGTAATCCGCCCCTCTGGTTCTAAATCTAATTCCAGAGTCTTGATTCTCTCGACAGCGTTGACTAATTGCCGTCTGAGTTGGTTAATATATTTGTTCTGTTCAGCTTCGCTCATCAGTGGAACTCCGGGAGTGGGGACAACTAAAATCCTAAATGCTGGGGGAATTTTCTTAGCCTTCTATCAGCGCCTGTTGGGGATTATTTTGCAATAATTCTAGGGGTTTATCTTCATCCCGGGGACGCAATTGACGCATGAGACTAGCCATTTCTAGGGCAGATAGGGCATAATTCCAGCCCAAATTACTTTTAATCCCGGCTCGTTCGAGGGCCTGTTGTAGAGTATCAGTGGTGAGAATACCGAAGACAACGGGAACACCGGTCTGAAAAGAGGCCGCAGCGATGCCCTTAGCGGCCTCGGCAGCAACGTAGTCAAAATGGGGCGTTTGGCCGCGAATAATTGCCCCTAGACAAATAACGGCATCGTAACGGTGGGAAAGGGCGACTTGACGGGCTACCATTGGCACTTCAAAGCTACCGGGTACCCAGATATAATCCACTTGTGTGCCATCGGGATTAACATCAACCCCGTGACGCTTGAGACAGTCTTGACAGCCTGATAACAGTTTATCAGTGACGAGATCATTAAAACGACCAATCACGATCGCAAAGCGCCAAGAGGATATATCCTCGGCAAAATTTCCCTCAAAAACAGTCATAGGTGGAAGGGGATAGGGGTTGGGGAGTGGGAAGAGGGGGAGAAGGGAGTGGGGAGAGGGGGAGAGGGGAGAATCAATAAAAATAGTCTCCTGTCTCGGAGTCTCCCGTCTCCTGAACAAGACTAAATCACTAAAAAGTTTAAAATAGCGACGGCAACGACTAAAATCGCCCAAATTGCCGAACCCACATAAAGAAGGGGTTTCGATTGATCCCAGTTTTGGGGGGAAGCATAGGCAACGGGGACACCAATCACCATCAGCAAGGAAAATAAAACTAGGGCAATGAGAAAAAATTGAAAGACAATAGACATGATTGGGTTCTCCTAAAACACTTGATATTAGATAATTCTCCCTGATATAGTACCCTACCAAATTTTGTTACTTAATGGAAATGTGGGGGAGTGGGGAGAAAAAAGCTGATTACTGATTACTTTTTACTGAAAAGCCCCCAACCCCCAAAAACTGAAAAAAACTATGGATTTAATTTTATGTCATCAAACGGCGGATTTTGACGCTTTGGGGGCAGCGGTGGGTTTATCGTTGCTGAAAGCGGGTAGTCGCATTGTGTTAACTGGGGGAGCGCACCCAACGGTGAGGGAATTTTTAGCCCTGCATCGGGATGAATTCGCTTTAATTGAAATGCGTAGTGTTAATCCAGCCAGCATTCGCTCTTTAATTGTCGTTGATAATCAGTGGCGGGAGCGTCTGGGAAAAGCCTCCCAGTGGCTCGATTTAGGGCATTTACAGGCGATCGAATTGTATGATCATCATTTGGATAGTGAAAGCGATATTCATGCCTCTAGCGTCCATTTAGAAGCGGTGGGAGCCACCACGACTTTAATTGTCGAAGCTTTACAAAAAGCCCAGATTAAACCAAACTCGATGGCAGCGACGGTAATGGCACTCGGTATTCACGTTGACACGGGTTCCCTGACTTTTGCCGGTAGTACCCCCAGGGATGCCTATGCTTTGGCTTGGTTAATGACCTGTGCTGCTAACATTAAAACGATCGCCCAATACTGTCAACCGAGTTTTTCCCCGCGCTTACAGGAGTTATTTAGCCTTGCTTGGGAAAATCTAGAGATTAAAAGGATCTATGACCGTAAAATCGCCCACGTTCTTCTCCATACTGCCGATTTTATCCCCGGTTTGTCTAGTGTAGCCGAGCGCCTACTGGAATTATCCGATAGTGATGCGCTACTTTTTGGACATAGTTATAGTAAAGACGAGGAAGATAATTCCCGACAGCGTTTAACCGTGATCGGTCGCTCTAGAATCGATGGAGTGAATCTATATCAGCTTTTTTGCCCCTATAACGGCGGTGGTCATGCTCAGGCCGCCTCGGTGAGTTTTCGCGATGTTCAGCCAGTTCAACAGTTAAACCAACTGCTGGGGGACTTAATTGCCCAAATTCCTCCTTCTCCCACTGCTAGGGATTTAATGTCTTCTCCAGTGCGGACAATTCGTCCCGATACTTCCATATCTCAAGCCGAGCGCATCCTTTTACGTTACGGCCATTCGGGGTTATCGGTGGTAGATGAGCAGGATCGCTTAGTTGGGGTGATTTCTCGTCGTGACCTCGATTTAGCTCTCCATCACGGCTTTTCTCACGCTCCCGTGAAGGGATACATGACTTGTAATCCGAAAACTATTACCCCCGACACTTCCCTTCAGGAAATCGAGTCACTGATGGTAACGTATGATTTAGGGCGTTTACCTGTACTAGAAAATGGGCAGTTAGTCGGTATCGTCACTCGTACAGATGTATTAAGACAGATTCATCAAAATGAGCGGGTGCGTTTTGAAGGGGTTGCTTTGGTTTCCTGTCTTTTACCGACGATTAAAGAGCGTTTAGAGCCGGTTTTATGGTCATTCCTGCAAGCTGCCGCCACTGCCGCTCAAAAACGCGGTTGGCATCTCTATCTGGTTGGGGGTGCGGTGCGCGATTTATTGTTAGCCACAGAAAGGGATACTTTATTGTTACAGGATATCGATTTAGTGGTGGATGGCTGCCATCGCGCCGCCGGTGTGGGTGCGGGGGTAGAATTGGCTAATTGTTTACGCGAAATTTATCCGGGGGCCCGGTTATCGATTCACGGGGAATTTCAGACGGCGGCTTTGTTATGGCACAAAGATGAGCGTTTTGGCTCGTTATGGGTGGATATCGCCACGGCACGCACGGAATTCTATCCCTATCCCGCCAGCAATCCCCAAGTGGAGGCTAGTTCGATTCGACAGGATTTGTATAGAAGGGATTTTACAATTAATGCTCTGGCAATTCGCCTAACTTCGCCGAAAGAGGGGGAATTACTCGACTTTTTTGGCGGTATGTTGGATTTACGCGCTCAAGAAATCCGGGTTCTCCACGCTAATAGTTTTATTGAGGATCCGACGCGCATCTATCGAGCGGTGCGTTTTGCCACTCGGTTAGGATTTGTTATTGAACCCTTGACAGAAAACTATATTAGGTATGCGATCGAAAGTGGAGTTTATGAGCGCTCACGGCAACAAAATCAGAATGCACCCGCTTTACAGTCCCGTTTAAAAGCGGAGTTGAATTATATTTTAGAGGCGGATTACTGGGAAAGTGCCTTAGAAAAGTTGGCCGACTTGGGGGCTTTGCACTGTTTACACGGGGATTTAAGTTTAAATCGGGCTTTATGGCGACAATTGCGCTGTCTCAGTCGTTGGTTAGATTGTTTAAGTCTGGAATTGCCGGTGAATGCTTGGTTAATGCGGTTGGAATTATTAATCGCTTCTCTGGCTGTGGGGGAAAGAATAGCGATCGCTAATAATTTACAATTGCCCAAAGATACTGTGGAGCGTTTACAAAAACTAGAAGTTATGGAAAAGGAGATTAGCAATAATTTTGCTTATGATCGACCCGTTAGTCAAATTGTCAGCTTTTTCAAGAGTTATCAGGTTCCTAGTTTGTTATTGGTGGCGGTGAGGAGTGAGACTAGGATGCGGGCTTTAATCTGGCAATATTTAACTAAATGGTCTCAGATAGAGGCTCCTATCGACGGCAATGACCTAAAAGCTTTGGGTTATCAACCGGGTCCCCAGTTTAAATCGTTACTTGCGGCAGTGTTGGGGGCAACTTTAGATGGAATAGTCAGCAATAAAAGCGAAGCTATGGCTTTTATTGCTAGTTTAACTCGGGCTTGCTGAATAAATCTAAAAACCTTATTGGGTAAGACTTTTAGACTTTTTGTCAATCAAAAAGTACCAGTTGTGGGAGAGATAGGGGGAAAATTTTGGGACTTTTTCTCTGAAAATTAGGTAATTGACCAGATGAGAATCGGTAAAACCCCACACCCCACACCCCACACCCTACACCCTGTCCCCACGAAAAACTTTTTGCCGCAGACCCTAACTAAGTCAGCAGATTAGGTATCGGCTGCCCCTTCATTTTCCGAAGATTGTCTTTGATCGCTGGAATAACCGCCTCTACCTCCTCTGGTGGTGGTACGATTAGAGGCAGCCCGGAATTGACGAGCGTAGGCGCGGTTGCGTTCAGCTTTTTCTTTTTTCAAATTACGACGTTTAGCCACAAGAATCTCCTTGGGATATTAGATAGACAAGCGGGGAAACGAGCGATCGCTTCCCCTATTGACAATGAAAAGAAGTTAGGTAATCATAGCCTAGAATGGTTACGATCAGGGATTAGTAGCGACGATCTCGATTGCGATTGCCACCACCGAAGGAAGGTTTGGGTTCTCTTTCACGAGCTTGATTGACTTTTAATTCCCGTCCCATCCATTGAGCGCCGTCAAGAGCGGCAATAGCCTTCGCTTCTTGCTCTGGGGTTTCCATTTCCACGAAAGCGAACCCGCGTTTTCTTTTCGTTTCCCGATCCATGGGAAAGTGAACGCGCTTGATTTCACCATATTCCTTAAAAACCTCAACCACGTCGTCTTGGTCAACCTCGAAGGGGAGATTACCAACATAAATTGACATAAAACCTATCCTTGCACAGATAAAAACAACAGATTTGTAGAGAACCAAGATTTCGGGAACTAGCTGAACCAATACTAAACAGAAACGCTTTGACCATTAATACTGACAACGAGCCGCAGTGCCGACTTTTATTCTCAATTTCCATCCTAGCACATAGCTATTAGCTTTTATCGATTCTGCCTGTCTCGCCACCCGAGCAGATAAACTAGACTAGAATGCTGCCCCATAAAATGCCCTAATTATGAGTTTATCCCCCCATCCGATCGAAACTGCCCTAAAAACCCTGGCAGGGAAAGCGGAAAATTCCATCGAACAAACAACAACCCTAGAAGACTTAGAACAGCTAAGGGTGAATTATCTCGGTAAAAAAGGAGAATTATCGCAGATTTTACGCGAAATGGGCAAATTAACACCCGAAGAGAGACCGCGCCTCGGTGCGATCACTAACCAGGTCAAAGAATTAGTACAATCCCTGCTGGAATCCCGGCGAGAAAGTCTAAATAACGCCCAAATTCAAGCGAAATTAGCGGCGGAAACCCTCGATGTCACCCTGCCTGCTCTTAGCCGTCCTTTAGGGCGAATTCACCCCTTAAATAGCACAGTTGATCGCATGATCGATATTTTCGTCGGTCTGGGTTACAGCATCGCCACCGGGCCGCAGGTAGAAAGCGATTATTATAATTTTGAGGCTTTAAATATCCCTGCTGACCATCCGGCCCGGGATATGCAGGATACTTTTTTCTTGAGGGATGGTAGTTTATTGCGGACCCATACCTCCCCGGTGCAGATTCGCTACATGGAAAGTCACGAACCCCCGATTCGGATTGTGGCCCCGGGCCGCGTTTATCGTCGCGATACCGTGGATGCAACCCATTCCGCGGTTTTCCATCAAGTGGAATTATTAGCGGTGGACCGGGGATTAACCTTTACGGATTTGAAAGGAACAATTAAAGAATTTCTTAAGCAAATGTTTGGGGCCGATTTACCAGTTAAATTCCGCGCTTCCTACTTCCCTTTTACTGAACCCTCGGCCGAGGTAGATGTGCAGTGGAAAGGCAAATGGTTGGAGGTGATGGGCTGTGGTATGGTGGATCCCAATGTCTTAAAAGCAGTCGGTTATGACCCCCAAATCTATACGGGTTTTGCTGCTGGTTTTGGTGTGGAAAGATTTGCTATGGTATTACATGAGATAGACGATATTCGCCGTTGTTATAATAGTGATATCCGCTTTCTCCGCCAATTTTAGGGGGATAAACCCGATGGTCAAGAGTGAAGATTTAACCAAAAAAAGACTCCTATCCGTGGCTTGTCATGCTTCGATCCTTTTGAGTGCTACGCTGGTATCGGTGGGGATTCCCTTAGCTATTTATTTCATTTCTGATGATGGAACGGTGAAGGAAAACGCCAAAGAAGCTTTAAACTTTCACCTGAATATGTGGTTATACTACCTAATTGCTGGGATTCTGGTTTGGGTTTTAATCGGTTATTTGCTCTTACCGATTCTTGCTGTGGTGAATATTGTTCTCCCCATTCTTGCTATCCTGCAAGTCTGGAAAGATGCCTATAAGGTTTTCCGTTATCCTTTCATTTTCCGGGTTCTGTAATTAATTATCGGGGTTGAAACCTGTTCAACCCTTTTTTAGTCCTATTCCCACTAGAAAAATAGCCTCTGGAGTTTATGACTAAAATTGTCATCATCGGTGCGGGGATAGTGGGGGCCACCATTGCCTACGAATTAAGCGCCATCGAAGGATTAGAAATTACCCTCATCGATGAAAAAAAACCAGGACAAGGAGCAACCGGGGCAGCCCTAGGGATTTTAATGGGGATTATCAGCCATAAAACTAAAGGTAGAGCCTGGAAACTGCGGCAAGAAAGTTTAAAACGTTACGAAACCCTCCTTCCTGAGCTAGAATCCCTCACCGGACTGACTATTCCCTGTAACCGTGATGGTATTGTCCTACTGCGATCGAGTGCCGAAGACGAAGAAAATTGGCGCAAGTTAGCCCAAATCCGCCAAGAACAGGGATATTGTCTAGAAATCTGGGATAAAGAGACTTTAAACCAAAAATGTCCCCAAGTGGCCAGCGATCATCTCCAGGGTGCTATCTATTCTCCCAGTGATCGTCAAATTAATCCGGCCCTGCTCACGGAGTCTCTCGTCGATGCTGCGGCAAGAAGGGGGGTTAAATGTCAATTTGGGGTAAAAGTTGAAAATTTCGGGAAGACAGAGCTTCAAGGCTCTAATTTGAGGCAATGCACCCAGGTTTATAGTTCCAATGGTATGCAGGAAACCGACTTTTTGATTCTTTGTGCGGGAATCGGTGCCACTGCTTTAACTGAAACTCTTACCCATCCAGTGGAGATCCGACCGGTTTTAGGGCAAGCTTTACAGATAAAATTGACGCAACCCTTAGAAAGTTCCGATTTTAAGCCGATTTTAACGGGAAATGACCTGCATATTCTGCCTTTGGCTGGAGCAGAATACTGGATTGGGGCAACGGTGGAATTTATGGACGAAAAGGGCGAAATTATCCCCGATACTGCCCTATTAGAGCAAGTGTATCAAAAGGCGACCACTTTTTGTCCCTCTTTGGCTGCGGGTGCGATCGTGCGTACTTGGTCCGGTAAGCGACCGCGACCGGAGAAAAAATCCGCTCCCATCATCGAATATTTGCCCGGATACGATAACGTTATTCTGGCCACGGGACACTACCGCAACGGGGTTTTATTAGCCCCCGCTACCGCTCAAATAGTCAGGGAAATGTTAAGTGGTAAGTTAGGTATCGATCGCTAAATTAGTGGCTTATGTAGTCCGCTTGGTAATAGATCTCTTGCAAAAGTAATCAAGATATATCTTTTTGTCGGTAACGAAGTTCGTAATTGTAGATACCAGCAATCAAATTCAATCTCAGACCAAATCGCCGTCTGCGATTTCTGTATCTTGATGAAAGTATCTGAAATATTTTGAGACGACGATGAATATGTTCTATAACTATGCGCCGTTGTGATAACTGACGATTGGCTTTTTTTTGCTCTTTACTTAGTTTTTCTTTTTTCTTTTTTTTGTGAGGAATCTGACTGTTTTGATAGATTTTCTGAATCCCTTGATAGCCTTTATCCCCTAATATTTCTATTTCCTTATTTAACCCTATTCTGCTCTCTTTCCACAGCCGAAAATCATGGACTCTTCCTTTCTCACAACGGACGCAGATTACCTGCTCACTTTTTTGATCGGCAACGACTTGCGACTTTAATGTGTGGTATCCCTGCTTCCCACTATAGCATGATTTCTGTTTTTTTTTGGGTCTTTCTATCCCCTGTTCTGACACATCCACCACTATTACTTCTATTTCACTATTACTTTCTAATAGGGCTTTTTTCGGTAGATTAAACAGATCTGATTTGATGAGAATATTCTCTACTTTCCTAACAATTCTATACGCCGTTGATTCGTTAACACCCCAACCATTTCCCAGATGAAAATAGGTG
>NZ_JADBUB010000117.1:0-11565 GCF_020245865.1 Microcystis sp. M169S2 | reverse complement strand
CTTGTTCGGGTGTTGGGTAAAATCGAAACGAATAGGCTTTTTCCATATCTCGCATTCTAGCATATATCGTGTAAATGCGCTAATATTTAACAGTAAAGCCGTCGTAGAACGACGGGGTTTCAGACCCAAATTTTCGATGAAACAAGAAAAGATCACTCTCAGTCAACTCGAAGACTTTCTATTTAAGGCGGCGGACATTCTTCGCGGTAAAATGGACGCTTCCGAGTTCAAAGAATTTATCTTTGGGATGTTGTTCCTCAAACGCTTGTCAGACGAGTTTGAGCGCAAGCAAGCGCAACTCAAGAAACAATATGCACACATCCCAGATCCGTTGCTGCTGGCCGAACTCCTAGAAGGCGAAACCTCCTATGGAGAAACATTTTTCGTACCTCCTCGCGCTCGCTGGCATCAATCCTGGCGCGACGAAAACGGCCAGGAAGTCCCGCCGCTCAAACACCTTAAGCAGGACATCGGCAATATGCTCAATAAGGCATTAGCGGCGGTAGAGGATGCTAACGATGCCTTGGCGGGAGTGCTGAAGAATAACATCGATTTTAATGCCACCAAGGGCAAAACCAAGATACCTGACCACAAATGGAAGGATTTACTAGATCACTTCAATCAGCCCCAATTTGTGCTGGTCAACGATAATTTTGAGTTTCCCGACCTATTGGGTGCAGCCTACGAGTACCTAATCAAATACTTTGCCGATAGTGCCGGGAAGAAAGGGGGAGAATTTTACACGCCGGCCGAGGTGGTGCGGCTGTTGGTACAGTTGGTCAAACCCCAAGCGGGCCATACTATCTATGACCCTACCGTGGGGTCGGGCGGTTTCCTTATCCAGTCCTATCAATATGTGGAGGAACAGGGGCAAAACCCCCAGAATCTGGCACTCTACGGACAGGATTCTAACGGTACGGTCTGGTCAATTTGTAATATGAATATGATCCTCCACAACATCACCCGCTTCACCATTGAAAACGGGGACACTCTCGAAGATCCGCTCATTTTAGAAAACGGACAGATTCGCAAGTTTGACCGAGTTCTCGCTAATCCGCCCTTTTCCCAGGATTACAGCAAGTCTAATCTCAAGTTTACCAACCGCTTTCGCGAATTCTGCCCGGAAAAGGGGAAAAAGGCGGATCTGATGTTTGTCCAGCACATGATTGCCAGTCTTAAACCCGACGGCCACATGGCCACTATCATGCCCCATGGGGTGCTATTTCGGGGGGGGAAAGAGAAGCTGATTCGAGAGATCTTAATTGAGGATGATCTGATTGAGGCGATTATTAGTTTGCCCCCGGGGTTATTTTATGGCACGGGTATCCCAGCCTGTGTGTTGGTGGTGAATAAAAATAAACCTGATGAATTACGCGATAAAATCCTTTTTATTAATGCCGATCGAGAATATGCTGAGGGAAAGAACCAGAATAAATTGCGCCCCGAAGACATTGAAAAGATCGATTATGTCTTTACCCACAAGCGAGAATATCCCAAATATAGCCGCTTGGTAGATAAGTCGGAAATTGTCGAAAAACACGACTTTAATCTTAATATTCGCCGCTATGTGGATAATACGCCAGATCCGGAACCAGAGGATGTAAAAGCTCACTTGATGGGGGGTATTCCGCAGGCTGAAATTGCCGCACAACAGGATACTTTTGCTAAGTTTGGCATCAATACAAATACCCTATTTAGACCCCTACGCCCCGGCTATGCTAGTTTTTGCCCAGAAATTGCCACGAAAGCCGCTATTAAAGAGAATCTGGAAGCTAATCCCGATTTACAAGCAAGGATAAGCGACCACTATACTACGCTTAAAAATTGGTGGCGAGAAGCGCGGGATGATTTTGCCAAGTTGGAGGGAAATAATATTATGCCCCAAGTGCGGCAGCAATTACTGAGTAGCCTTAAACAGCAGCTGATTCCTTTGGGGGTTTTAGATGAGTTTAAATCGGCGGGGGTGTTTGTTAACTGGTGGCAGCAGATTCGCTATGATCTAAAGACTATTATTAACACTGGCTGGCATCATACTCTTATCCCTGATCAGTATTTATTAGCGGCATTTTTTCAGGCGGAAGAGGCGGCAATTGAGGAACTAGAAAGTAAGATTAGTGAAGTCCAAGGGGAGTTAAGCGAAGCGGTAGAATCAGCGCAGGAGGTGGCGAATTATGAACCGGAAGAGGAAGAAACTGTTAGCGCCGCATCGATTAAGAAATGGCTTAAAGAGTTGATAGATGACCTGAAGCAATCCCAGGGCGATTCAGCAGCCAGAGAGCGCCAATCTTACCAACAAGAATACAATGTTATTACTGACATTGAGAACCGGATCAAGTTACTTAAGAATACGCTTAAAGAACAGCAGAGTCAGCTTGAGTTAAAGCTGCGCTTAAAACGGGTTGGTGATGAGGAATTTAAGGCTGAAACTGTTGAATTACTTGAGCAGGTACAAAATCAGCTTATGGGGTTAAATGCCAGTAAAAAGGAAGAAAAGGCCAAGATTAACGCGCTTAATAAGGATAAGAAAGCCTTGGAGATTAAATTATCTTATCCTGAGGGATTACTGACTGAAATAGGAGGACAGTTAAGGGATGAAGAAGCGAAAAAATTGATTCTAAAAAAGCTCTATGATTGGGTATCGGAGCAGCTTACTCGTTACTTGAATGGGGAAAAGCGGGGACTTGTCGCTAAGGTTGAGAATCTTTGGGATAAGTATGCGGTATCAAGTCAGGAAATGGAGGCCCAGCGAGAGCAGACTTTAGGAGAATTAAATGAGTTTTTGGTTAAACTAGGGTATAGGGAATAACGGAATCGGAGGACAAAGAAATGCGAAAACAACAGGTACAATATAAATCATCTTTAGATGCGCTGATTGCTGTAGCCAAACGCCTTAGTTTGTATGAAAGTCAGCACAATATGAACTCTGAGGATTTTTTTGATCGCTATAGCAAGGGACAACTCTCTGATGAGGCGATTTTTATTGATTGGGCGAATGATTATCGCCACTATTTGGGGCTGCGTCAGGTATCTAATGGATAAAATTACATTTTTAAAGCTAGATATAAGTTTAGAGTAGTTGAATCGTTTTTTTAGTCAGTTGGAGAATTTGAACCAATGAATTTAACAAATCCTAGAATGATAACCTCAGTGAAGTTAGGTGAAGTATGCAGGTTCAAGGGGGGCAGCGGTTTTAGAGAAGCTCTTCAGGGGAGTAAGTCGGGACAGTATCCATTCATTAAAGTCAGCGATATGGAACTATTATGCAACAGAAAATATATAGTAGATGCGAACAATTGGATTGATAAAAAAACGCTGGTTAGAGAAAGTATAACAATATTTCCTGTCCATTCTGTTGTATTTGCCAAAGTTGGTGCAGCCTTACTTCTTAATCGTCGTCGAATCCTTACGAGAGAGACTGCTATCGACAACAATATGATGGGAGCGATTCCTGAAAAGATAGAACCCGATTTTTTGTTCTATGTACTTTTAAATATTGACTTCTCTAATTTTGTACAAAGTGGTGCTGTTCCTTCTATCAATCAAGCACAAATATCGAATATTGAGACTATCCTCCCTTGTTCCGCCGAACAAACCCAAATCGCCACCATCCTCTCAACAATAGACCGCGCGATTGAGCAAACCGAAGCCCTAATTGCCAAGCAGCAGCGCATCAAAACCGGACTAATGCAGGACTTGCTCACCAAAGGAATTGATGAAAATGGCAATATTCGCAGTGAAGAAACCCATGAATTTAAGGATTCACCGCTTGGGAGGATTCCGGTTGAGTGGGAGGTGAAAACAATTAATGATATTTCGATCAAGATTACAGATGGTGATCACCACACACCTAAGCGAAGTATTGACGGCATTTTTCTATTAAGTGCAAGGAACGTTTTAAATGGAAGTATTGATCTGTCAGATGTTGACTATGTGCCTGAATATGAATATCAGAGAATGATTAGACGATGCTATCCAGAATCAGGAGATATTCTCATTTCTTGTTCAGGAACTATTGGACGTGTGTGTGAGGTTCCCACATGGTTAAAGTGCGTATTGGTGAGAAGTGCAGCATTAGTCAAACTAAATAAGTCCGAGATTCAGCCTCGATTTGCTGAATGGGTTCTACAATCTGATTTGCTTCAAACACAAATACAAATTAGTCAACGTCAAGCGGCACAGCCTAATCTATTTCAAAGTGAAATTGCATCTCTTAATTTTGCAAAGCCAATGTTATATGAACAAGTTAAAATATCTAAAACTTTAGATCAACATCAATCATTAATTAAAAGAGAAACTTTATCTTTAGAGAAATTGAAAATATTAAAAACCGGACTCATGCAAGACCTACTAACTGGCAAAGTTCGAGTTACCGACCTCCTCAACCAAAAAACAGCAGCAAATTGATTCATCGGTCAAACCTATGCAACCAGAGCAAACACCCACAAATCACAAAAACTTAAACATATACCCAGACTTTGCCAAAAAAATGGAAATCGCTCGGCGTGGCATCAAAAAATATCGTAACGCCCTGATTGACCTCGCCAAGTCACCAAACTGCTCAGGCGATCTATATCCCATGATCTCGATATCAGACGATTCGCTAAACTAAACATAACTCCCTTGCCCATAGATTTACCATGCAAGCGATCGAATTTAAAACCATCCTAAAAAACGGAATAGTCAGCATTCCCGCCGAATATTCTTCTGAATGGGAAGGTAAACAGATCCGCGTTATCTTGTTGGATAATGCAGAGAAGATATTACCCGTCGAAACCACTGATATCAATCCCCTCAAAGGAAGCGTGACATTTGATGAGTAGAAAACGGATTTCTCCGAGAAACCCGTTTTCTGTGTGTTACTCAACGGATTTAGTATTAGTACACAAAGCAGCGTTGGTTTCCAAAGACGAAAAACCTCATAAATACAGTTACATACAGGTTATCTGGTCATGAACAAAACACCTCAACCTATCAAACTCGATGAGCGCAACGGGGTCGAAAAGCCCTTACTTGATCAACTATACGGTTTAGATTGGGAAATATTGGATTTAGAGACAAAACAAAAACCACAGGATACTTTTAGAGAAAGCTTTACCGAGGTGGTGATGCTGCCAGTGCTGCGAGAACAGCTTACAATCATCAACCCCTGGCTAGAAACCGACCAAATAGAAGAAGCCATCAAACAACTCACCGCCAACTTCCCCAGCACCAACTTACTGGAAAATAACCGCCACGTCTTTAAACTGCTTCAGGAGAATACCAGCGTCTCAGAGAACCGTAAAACAGGCGAAAAAAGCCCCACCGTCAGGTTTATCGACTTTGACCACCCAACTAACAACCGCTTTATCGCCGTTTGCCAGTTTAAGGTGCGGATTCTAGGCACAGAAAACCACATCATCCCCGATATTGTCCTCTTTCTCAATGGGCTGCCAGTGGTGGTCATTGAATGTAAATCTCCCAAAGTCAAAGAACCCATTGCCGAGGCGATCGAGCAACTCCTCCGCTACAGCGAACAGCGCGGCGCTAAGGGCGAGGGAAATGTCCCCCTCTTTTTCTATAACCAGTTTGTCGTAGCTACCTGCCGCAATCAGGCAAAATTTGGCACTATTACCACCCACACCGAAAAATACTTCTTCCGTTGGGCTGACCCCTATCCCCGCACCCTAGAAGAACTAGAACACGGCATTAGCTCCCCCAATGACCAGCAGCGACTGGTGGCGGGAATGTTTGCCCCCGATAACCTCCTAGAGATTATTCGCAACTTCACCCTTTTCTCCATCAACAACAAGGGAGAAACCATCAAAATCGTCGGGCGTTATCAGCAGTTTCGTGCCGTCAAGAAAGCCGTGGAGCGTCTCCTAGAGGGCAAAACCCCCCGGGAGCGCAGCGGCATCATCTGGCATACCCAGGGGTCAGGTAAGTCCCTTACCATGATGTTTATGGTGCGGGCCATGTACCGCCATAACAACCTTTCCCAGTGGAAAGTGGTATTTATCACCGATCGCACCCAACTAGAGCAGCAACTCGCCGAGACCGGCCAAAGTGTTGGCTTTACCGTTAAGCCCGCCAATAGCATCGCCAAACTGAAGGAACTACTTCGCAGCGACTCCTCGGATCTGGTCATGGCCATGATCCACAAATTCCAAGAGCGGGAACTGCGGGAGACCTTCCCGGAGCTAAACCGGAGCAGCAACATCCTGGTGATGACCGATGAGGCCCACCGCTCTCAGTACAGCCTGCTGGGGACAAACCTCGACAAAGCTCTCCCCTGCGCTTCCCGTATTGGCTACACCGGCACCCCCATCGACAAAACTGAGAAAGTTTTTGGGGACTACATCGACAAGTACACCATGGGCCAGTCCATCGAGGACGGCGTAACCCTAGAAATTGTTTACACCGGGCGCACCCATAACGCCGAGGTGTCTGATCAGACAGCTATGGATGCGGCTTTTGCCGATGTCTTCAGTGAGTACAACCTGCAAGAGCGGCTGCAGATTTTGGGCCATGGTTCGCGGGATGCCTACCTAGAAGCCCATCCCACCATCGCCGCCAAAGCCAAGGATATGGTGCAGCACTATCTCCAGTGCATCTTTCCCAACGGCTACAAGGCCCAGGTGGTGGCGACTTCCCGGGAGGCGGCGGTGCGGTACAAAGAGCATTTAGATGCTGCCCTGGCCGAGGAGATTGCCAAATTGGAGCAGGGGAATCCCCACCGGCTTAACCTCGATCGCCTGAAGCGACTTAAGACCGATGTGGTCATCTCCGGCAGTCATAATGACCTACCCCACCTCAAGCAATACAGCAACTCCACCCGCCACGATACTACTATTAAAAGCTTTAAACTGCCCTTTGACGCAAGGGATGAGGGGATTACTGGAGATGTGGGCATTGTCATCGTCAATAATATGCTACTGACTGGCTTTGATGCCCCAGTAGAGCAGGTGATGTATCTCGATAGGGTCATCCAGGCCCACAACCTGTTACAGGCGATCGCCCGTGTCAACCGAGTCGGCGGTGCGAACAAGGATAAAGGCTTTGTCGTGGACTATGTGGGCATCGGCCACCACTTGAAGCGAGCTATTGATAACTACGACGAGCGAGAGCAGCAAGAAATCGAGGAAACCTTAAGTTTTCCCGAGGACGAGATCCGTCAGCTTGAGGATGACCACCGGGCAATCCTTGCACTCTTGAAGCAACATGGACTCACCGACCTGAACGATCAAGATGCCTTTTTCGACCTCTTCTATGACGAGGATGTGCGATTCGAGTTCATGCTGGCCTTCAAGAAGCTGACCCGCAGCCTTAACTTGGTCTATCCCGCCAAGGAGGCCTTGAACTATATGAGAGACTACCAATCTCTCACCGCAGTGAATATACTAGCGGGGAAGCACTTCCGCGACGAGCGCCTGAGTATGAAGGGAATCCCACCCAAGCTGCGGGCCCTGACCGACCAGTACCTGCAATCAAGGGGAATTGACGAGAAAGTTAAACCGATCTCGATCTTGGACAAGGACTTTGAGAGTCATGTCCAGAAACACCAGCGAGTCAAAACAAAGGCCGCCGCAATCGAACACGCTCTCCGCCACTATATCGAGATCGATCTGGCAGATGATCCCGAACTGCAAGCCTCCTTTTCTGAAGCACTGAGAGCCATCTTCGAGGAGTTTAAAGACAATTGGGACAAGATTTACCAAGAACTGGAAAAACTGCGCCAGAAGGCGAGAGAAGCAAAAAATGAGCCTACCTACGGACTGGACAGGAAAAAGCAGCTGCCCTTCTTTCGGATGTTCAAACGGGAGTGTTTTGGAGAAGCGGCATTAACTGACGATATGGTTTCTCAGATGGTCGCTCTCACTCAACAGGTATTTACCGTTGTTGAGCAGGAGTTACAATTAACTAGCTTTTGGGAGAGCATTCCCGCTCGCAAGAAACTTAGGGCAGAGATTCAAAAAGTGTTACTCTCTCCCGACTTTTTCCAAATTCCCAATCTTATGGACAATCGAGAACAGATTATCTCGCGGGTGATGGAAATAGCAGAGAAAAATAACGACCGAATTTTTTAGGCTGAATCGAGTAAAATTGAGCGACTTTTAATATGAAACTTGACTATAAAATCATTTATTCTTCCAGTCGTAAGACCCTGACCATTACCGTGGAACGTGATCGCTCGATCGTCGTCAGAGCGCCTACTGGTACTCATCCCGATAAGATCCAGCAAATAGTAGAGTCACGCAAGCAGTGGCTCTATGAAAAAATTCACCACGAGCAAAAGTATCGAGTCCCACTTCATCCTCCTGGTAAGGAACTGGTTAATGGCGAGTCGCTTCTTTATTTAGGGCGCTACTATCGTTTAGAATTGGTTGATGATCAGACAGAGATAAAGTTTATTAACAATCGCTTTCGAGTACCAAAGGCACTAACAGAGAATGGTGGCGAGATTTTTCAAGATTGGTACATTCAGAAGGCAAAAGAGAAGATACTTCCTCGTGTCAACCTTTATGCTAAAAAGCTTGGTGTCAGGTTTAATCAGGCTAAAATTACCGACAGCAAATATCGCTGGGGTTCTTGTACACCCCAAGACAATGTTAACTTTAACTGGCGATTGATCAAAGCCCCGATGTTCGTAATTGATTATGTGGTAGTTCATGAGTTAGCGCATCTGATTGAATCGAACCACACTCCACGATTTTGGCAGATTATCAGGTCGCAAATTGCTACTATGGAACAGGCAAAGCAATGGCTTAAAGAACACGGTCAGATGTTGGAACAGTCACTATAATTTTGGAAAATAAACCTAATTTAAATCTGCTGGGATTAGCACCCATAGGCATTTTACCCGATTATATCGTCTCGGATTCTCCCCAAAAGGAAAACCTCATAACTCACCATTAAGATAACTGCTATAATTAGGGTCCAGGGTTTGACTCGGTGTCAAAAAAGTTTCAGCTAATTTAATTAAATTGGTTCGATTAATCTTGCCTTGGGGACTTTTTGGTATCTCCGGTAATTTTATCCAATGTTTCGGCAGTTTATAATTGACTAATTTATCTTTAATCTGGGATTGAATACTTGTCTGGTTTATCTGAGAGTTAACGGGTACATAAAAAGCGACAATTATCTGTCCCCATTTGACATCTGGTAACCCTAAAACCACCACATCTTTAACTAAATTAGTTTGTCTAATGGCAGTTTCTACCTCAAGAGGATAAACATTTTCTCCTCCGGTAATTATTTTTTGACTATCGCGACCAATGATATATAAATAACCACTTTCATCGAAGTAACCTAAATCATCCGTCTCGAAGTAGCTTGCTTGATTAAGATGGGGATAATAGCCTAAAAATAAAGATTTTGCTTCAATAATAATTTTCTGGTTATCGGGATTAATTTTTATCTGAGCATGGGGTAATACCTGTCCATTACTATTATTGCTTCGTCGAAAATCTTCTGGTTTAAGGGTGACAATTTGTGAGGCAGTTTCTGTCATTCCATAGGTGGGAGATAGGGAAATATTATATTCTCTAGCTTTTTCTAATAAAGATGGCCATGCAGGGGAACCTCCTAGTAAAACTGTTTTAAAATTGGTTAACCATTGAGGATCATTTTCTAGAAAAAATTGTAATTGACTGGGGACTAAGGAGATAAAATAATCTTGAAGATTGAGATTATTTATGCGCTTTTGTTTGATTTTATGGTAAGAAATAACAGCAAAATCTCCCCCAGTTAAAAAACTTCTCAGAAACTGCATTAAACCACTAACATGATATAAAGGCAGTAGGCAAAAACAGTTAACCTGCTTGACTTGAAAATATTCAGAAAAACCTTTGACAGAAGCAGTTAAAGTTAACCAGTTATGGATAGCAAAGCGAATTTTTCCCGAGGTTCCCCCTGTGGGTATCATCAGAGAATTAGTCAAAGGATTGACAGGAGGAGAATTATAGTTAAAAACCTTGATATTTTCGCCAAAAATATAATCGGGTTGCACCAGAGAGAAAACCTGTTCCCATTCGTTAGTTTTCCAGTCGGGATTAGCTAAAAATAGGCAACTTTTTGACCTGACGGCAGCCAAGAATATCGCTAAGAATTTAAGGGGATTGCCTTCAGCAAGCAGTATAGTTAATCGAGGATTATCTGCGGCGATAAATTGCCGAGAATAGGACTGATATAATTGATAAAATTTTTGGCTATTGTATCCATATAACCAATCTTTTTGACTGAGATATGCTAATTGTTTGCTGATGTCGTCCACAGTTTTTCCAACCAATCGGGGTCACTATTATTAAACCATTGTTGCACACCAAAACCTAAAGCTCGCTCTTTTCTGGGGTATTCTTGTGCTAGACGTAAAGCGGATTTTCTGCCGATATTAGTTTCTAAAACCGAGGAAAACACTAAATCTAAGGGATATTTTTTCCAGAGATTTCTTAACCCTTGTATTGAACCGGTAATAGCAGGTTTAATCACAAAAATTCCTCGCCATCCCTGTTGATAACATTCCTCTATTTGTCGAAGATTGGCCACCGATTCATCTAAAGCAATCCCCGTGGTAAAATCTTGACTTAATTGCAACATTTCTAACCATTGAGACGGGGGTAAAGGTTGTTCGATAAATTCAATTATTTGACATTCATCGGCAATTTTTAACCAGATTTTACTCTCAGCCATACTTAATCCCCCATTGGCATCTAAACGCAATTTAATTCCCCTGGGTAATCGGTCAATTAATTTTTCAAATAGTTTTAACTCTTGTGGGAGAGAATTGACCGCAATTTTCCATTTATAAGTATTAGTTTGATTGGTGGCTAGAATATCATCTAGACAGGGAAATACTGCCGCACCTGTGGGCAATAAATAACTATAATTTTTCGGTTCTAATTCTCTTGATTGATTCTCTATACTTAAATCTTCTAAAGCTGATTCAAAGGCAAATTGACAAGCGGGAAATTGTTCAGGAATAGAAAAAATTGAAGTTATTGATAGGGGATTTTCGAGACTTTGACAGAATAATATTGCTGCCGATAATGTTTCTGAACCAAATTCAGGTAAAGGAGCAATTTCTCCCCATCCTATACGTCCATCTTCCGCTTCTAAGCGAATAATAATTCCTTCCCTAATTTGCCAGAGTCCGTGATGGGTTTGTAGGGGACGCAGCAAAGGACGCTGATAAACACGAAATTGCCAGAAATACATGATTAACTATAAGTAGTCGTGAAAAGCTTAACATGAGCAGGCGTTGGGCTTCGGCCGTGAGCTCAGCCGAACGGTTTCATGCTTCAAACCAACCTACGTTCTTTATAGAGTTTGTCAGCGAAACGTTTTTTTATCTTAAAGTCCAGAAAACGGGTTTCTTCGAGAAACCCGTTTTCTGGGTATTGGCGGTTGTTGGGTTCATGAGCTGCCTAATGCACCCGACAAGCTGTATTTAGATTAAACTAATACAAGTATATCAGAGGCGGTAAGAGTGGGTTTAGAACTAAGAGTTGCAATTTGAATGGCTGCTAGTGTACCTGTCCCGTCCCCATCAAAGAATAGTCTTCCAGTGATTGTATTATAAATCAAGCGATT
>NZ_JADBUB010000116.1:0-3919 GCF_020245865.1 Microcystis sp. M169S2 | reverse complement strand
CTCTTCGGTTTGGTGGGCAAAATGTATTCTAAGATACATTCCTCCTAGCCAGGGGGTGGAACGAACCACAAAGACACAAAGGACACAAAGATTGATCGATCCTATGTAAGTTACACTTATCACACAGAACCTAGAAGAGCCACCTATATACTCAACGGATTTAGTATCAAAGGCGACATCGGAACCCTAGACGCGAAGATAGAGGGTTTAAGCTGCAAGCAGTTCGAGTTAAAGTTATAGAGAACGTGCTGGGGAAAACCACTGATCTAGCGGAAAAAATCGGGAAACTGAAAAACTGGAAACAAATGGGGGTAGTGGTGATCACCGCTTTGATCAGTTCGATCTAGTCCTAGGTTTTAAAAGTTACCCAAAAAGACAGGCAATAATTATCCCCAAAATACTCTGGGGAGTAACCTAAATAACCAACCTCAAAAAAACTCTCTGCTACACTTGAGTCAGTAGATGCACCCTGATGAAAAAGGAGAGTCAAAGAAAGCTCTCCTTTTTTTTTGTTGAGAAAGCAATCCGGGGTGATTTAGCCGCGGTTAGCAGGTAGTTTCGCCTTGCGTGCCATGTCTTTGAAACCATTCAAACTAGGACCGGGGCGACGGCGAGACATACTAGGAGTAATCAAGTATTTTGTCGCAAATTCCACTTCTTGCGGCTCTACTTTACCGTTAGTAGCGGCTACGGGTGCCGGTGCGCTCACAGGAGCGGCGGGAGTTTCTTTTGCTTGCTTTTCTTTCTTAACAGAAGTTTTTTTGTTTTTTTTCTCAGCTACAGGGGCAGCAGCAGACTCCACAGCAGGGGCGGGCGCTTCCACAACAGGGGCGGCTGCTGCCGTGGTTGCTGTCGCTTTTTGTTCACCATCGGTTTCTTTTAGTTCTAGGTAAAAGTCAGATTTTTTGCCACCAAAGAGATTTTTTAACATCGGGGATCACTCCGAGAGTTGGGAAAATGTAAAAGACTAGGTATTTAAAAATTTATCATTGACCGGGATCAGGCAGCAAACAAGATTATTCTCTTGACAATTTACCTCTTTTATCTATTTTTCTTTGGATAATCTCTACCAGACAAAGTGTTTTAAAACAAGTTAAATTTACAAAAATTAACAAAAATTAAGAATGAGAAACCCCGACGCAAACAAGGGCAAAAACTGCTGGAGACGTTGTCAGCAACGTCTCCAGATTATTTATTGGGGATTTAGCCGGCTGCGGGTACACGGCTGCCGCTAACTCCGGGTACAGGACCACGACGAATATTGGTTTCCGTTTCGATGGGAACGAATTCAATATGATTGAGGAGGGTAGTAACGAAAGCAAAGAGTAAAAAAGGCAAAGAGAGGACGACGACTAACCCCACGGTAGCGAGGGCAAAAATTTGTCTAGTGCTACTCCAAAGAGCTAGAGTGGAAGCCAGAGTAAGAAAAATAACGATTAACCAGACGATTATTTGTCCGTAAATATCTCCGAAGGTGAGGGTGCAAACCATGCGATAGTTACGAAAATCCTTATCCATAACAGTAAACCCGTAGATAGTCAGTTATTGTTTTAGGGTAAGTCTAGAATCGTCACCTTGGTCAATATTTAAAGGTTTTTATAAACACTTGTTGATAAATCTTTACAATTCTGCTCCGAGCGGGTAGCCAAATCTAGAGGTAAGAGCGGTATTGTTTGGTTGCTCTCCTCAGAATTGATAAGAATTGCTAAGAATTACCAAAAAACTGGCCAGAATTTTGGCGAACGCTCTTTACAATTAAGTTAGAAAGGCAAGGAGGAGCAAGCCTAATGAAAACTTTTGTTGAGCGTTATTGGTCTTGGTTTAATTGGACAACCCTAGCTATGGTTGTTCTCGGTTTCTGGTTAAGTGCCAGTTTCGTCATCGATTTAATCATTATCCCCAGCTTATCCGTAGCTGGCATGATGACACAAAATGGCTTTGCCAGTGCCGGTTACTTGCTATTTGGCATTTTTAACCATCTGGAATTAGTTTGTGCGGCGATTGTGCTGTGTAGCTTTGTTGTCTTCCACCGCTATCATACCTTAATCCATCTCCCCGAACATCGATCGCTTCTATTCGCCGGTGTTCTCTTAGTAATCACCCTAATTTACACCTATTTTCTCACTCCCAATCTGAGCGCTATGGGTTTACTGGCCCCCGTTACTGCGTCGGGAATGTCGGGAGAAATGATGTCCTTGCAGATTGGTTACTGGTTTCTAGAAGTGGTTAAAGGTTTGATAGCTTTTACCCTGTTGCGCTGGTGTTGGCGAGATGCCTTTAAGTTAGCTTAACTATTAGCGGCAATATTGCGGTTATCTGACATAGTGAGGTTAAAAGCTTTCGGTATTAGGGAATAGGCAATCTTACGGCTTTTTCCCCCTTCCCTAGTGCAGTCTTAACCGGTGTGTCGGCAGCTTACCCCAAAGCAGACCAAACCTCTAACTTACTGACCACACGACGAATCACCTCATCGGTAAACTCACTCATGGTCATTTGTCCCCCTAAATCCGGGGTTTTTTTGCCCTCGTGAATAGTTTCAAAGACACTTTCATAAATTGCCCTAGAAGCTTTACGCGCTTCGTTAGTTTCGATATAACCTAACAAAGCTGCCGAGGCTAAAATCATCGCCATGGGATTAGCGATATTTTTGCCCTCTAAAGCGGGGGCCGTGCCGTGGGGAGCTTCTGCCATAATAGTTTTAACTGCTAAGGTCTCCTCATCAAATCCCAAAACTAAACTTTCAGCCCCAGCAATACTGCCATAGAGTTGCAAGACAAAATCCGATAATAAATCGCCATCGCGATTAAGTGCTGGAATCACCAAAGCTTCGCCGTCGGTTTGTAAAAGTAGGGCAAAAGTTGCATCAATTAACAGGGGTTGATAACGCACTTCCGGATGTCTTTGGGCCGCCGCGTCTAATTCCTCTTTAAACATCCCTTCGTAGGTGGCACTAACGGTGAATTTTGGGCCGCCAAATACCCGCGCCCCGGTTTTTTTGGCCTGTTGAAAGGTAAACTCGGCCACAGCGCGACTGGTAGCCCTAGAAATGCGCGAGGTGCGATAGGCAATTTCATCGCCGGTGGCAGTGGTTTCTCGCCATTCTTTGGCCCCGTAGGCATCATCAACGGCCATGCGGACAATGGCAATGGGAGAATAAACACCCCCAATCGGACGAATGCCGGGGATACGGCGACCGATACGGAGAATTACCTGAGAATTCATTGCTTCTCTTAAAATAGCGTTAGGACTGCCCACATCTCCTTTAATTTCTGGGGTAATAGTGGCAGCTTTGAGAGCTAATCCGGTTTTTAGAGTCGCTTCAGCGGCCTCATGAACCACTTGATTGTTACTCTGGCGACGTTGGGCTAAACTAAGATCAAAATCGGCAAAGTTAAGCGGTTGACGAATTATCGAGGGTTGCAATACTCTCAGGGCTTCTAGTAATAGTTCTTCTCCAGTTTGGTCGCCGTGCATGACCACAATAGTGGGGATATTTTCAGTCATAATTTTTGAGTTTTAATAAAAATTTTCAAGTATATCTTAATGCTTAATTGACCGTTTAATCGGCTAAAAAAGATACTTTTTACCTTAATTAATTCTGTAATTTTATCAATCTTGTAGAAAAAGATATATAATACCAAATCTGGTTATTAAAAACCGATTATTTATTCTCCCTTTTGCCCCCCTTATCAAGGGGGGTGCCGATAGGCGGGGGGGTCTACCCTTAATAAGGGGGGTATCTGAAAGTTTTTAACACCTAGCCACTTAGAAGAAAATAGGTTCTTCCGAACTTACACTGTAGAAAATTCCCCAAGCTCCCTCTCTGTCCAGCAATGCTCTAAAGTTGATAAATATCAATCTAACAAAAACTCAAAGCCCTATTTTACAAGCTTTACAAGCATGAGTTGTTGATAGTTTT
>NZ_JADBUB010000115.1:0-2699 GCF_020245865.1 Microcystis sp. M169S2 | reverse complement strand
TAATCGGGTCAGGCAAGGGAATTTCACCCTCACCTTCCCACAGAACCGTGCGTGAGACTCTCGCCTCACACGGCTCTTCATGTTCTCAATCACTTGACTAAAGATAGTCATGGTTGTACTAATTTCCAATGGGCAAATAAGGTGGGCTGTTCCTGGTATATTGCCCGCAGCCAACGGAGCGAGGCATACTTGAAAAGACCCTTTTCCCATTTTACCCATTTCAACAAACGATGGTTCAGCTGGTTCCATACCGGACGCATACCCGCATTCCAGAACTTGTGGTAGTACTGAATGATTCCTTCAATCACAGGATTCAGTTCTCGGGCCAGAAGAGCAATCGGCTTGCGTCGCTTGTGGATTTCCAGCTCTCGAAACTTCCTATTGATAGAAGTTTTCGAAGCACAACTCACAAATGTACCCGGCATAAGTATCCGGCGGCCACTGATCTCACGCATCACCGGACGAAGCGTAAAGCCGAGGAAGTCATATTTTCTTGGATAGCGTTTCTCGCTTTTACCGCGAAGATTCACTATGCGCGTTTTGACAGGGTGTAGCGTTAACCCGCAGGCCACCATACGTTCCCTTATTCGCGCAAGCATGAACTGCGCCTGACGCTCCGTTTTGCAATGAACAATGATGTCGTCAGCATAACGTTCAAACGGCTTTTCCTGATGATGCTTTTGCATCCATCCATCAAATACAACATGCAGAAAAAGGTTCGACAGTAACGGACTAATCACTCCTCCTTGCGGAGTACCCTGATTCCGTGCCGTACGCTTTCCATCTTTCATGATGTCCGCTTTCAGCCATCGCTCCACATACATCAGTACCCATTTGTCCTTGCAATAATGCGAAAGTGCTTTCATCATCAAGTCGTGATCGATGGTATCGAAGTAAGACTTGATGTCAAGATCAACCGCAAAGTCATGGTTGAAACAATTCCGCTGACTTTGGGCTACCGCATCATGTGCGCTGCGTCCGGGACGATACCCGAATGAACTTTCATGAAACAGTGGCTCTAATTGCTTCTCCAAATGGTTGCGCACCACTTGTTGGGCAATACGATCCAAAAGGGTGGGAATGCCTAAAGGTCGCACTCCTCCGCTTTTCTTCGGTATCTCTACCTGACGAACAGGCGCAGGAAAATAACTTCCCGAACTCAGACGGTTCCAGAGCATGTAGAGATATCTATGCAGGTTGGCATCCAACTCCGCCCAGGTCATTCCATCTACTCCTGCTCCGCCCTTGTTGGCACGAACAATCCCATAGGCCTTTAAGACCATTGCCATGGTAATTGGTTGTGATTTCGTCTCAAAATAATCAATCATCCCATTCGCTGGTTGTTGAATAATTTAAAACATGAACATGTCAGACCCTTCGATCCCGGATCATTACAACCCGTTCTTCTCTACTACGATCTGATCTGCCGCCAGTGTGACACCCTCTCCCTGGGCGCTGGTTTCCCTTTGTTTAGTTTGACCAATCCACACTGACTTCACTTGTTCCATTTGACCGCCTGACCGAGCGTCCTGCCGCCTTAACCCCGGATGAGACACAACCCGTAATCCGGTATCGGTTGTGTTTCTATCGCAGATGCAAACGTAACCACCTGCTTTGCTCATCGTCTTGCCCTTTCGAGGCTTCATCGAACGGTTCACTTTCGTTCAGCTCACTTCGGTCATACCTGAACAGATTCACTCTGTCCTTTTGATCCTTGTCGCTCACCACTACTTATTTTCATAAGCAGCAGCACAAGGCGGTTTACTAACTCTCCCGGAAGAGCGTCAGTGGAAGGCCAATTGATTCCCATCAATTTATTCCATCAGTCAAATAGCATTCAATTACTTGTTTCATGAGTAATTGATTCAAGTCACAGTCGGGTCACGCAGGGGAATTTCACCCCTGCGTTCCCACAGAACCGTGCGTGAAAGTCTCCCTTCACACGGCTCTTCAAGTTCAGTTACACTTGCAATATGATATTGCAGCGGAATAGTTCGACCGTGAAATCATGGTCGAATGTAACATCGCTTCGCTTCAGGTCATCTTCCCATTGCTGGTTGTGTTCAGCAACGAAGCAGGAACTTGCCGAAACCTTCGCTCCATTGCATTTCTGCAACTTCCTAACTACTACGATCCGGTCCGCCACCATTGCCTCATACTATTCCTGTATGCTTGCATCCTGTTTGACAATTAACAAGGCGGCAATGACTTCTCTTGTTCCGAAAAATACCCAACATGGCAGTCCTGCCCACTTTACCCCGGATGCCGCGCAAACAGTAATCAAGTCGTCCTTTGCGCTTTGTCACAGCCTAAACGTGAGAGGCTGCTTTTGACATCGTCTTGCGCTTTCGAGGCTTCGTAGCGGGTTCAATTTATTCAGCTCTGCCATGCCCACCTTCGGAGATCTTTGTCCCCGTTTTTAACTTTATCGTTCACCACAACAGTGTTTCCACTTATGCAGCATAAAGCGGTTTGCAAAGTGCTCTTGACAACCCTTTGCGGAAGGCCAATCCCATGAATGGGGCTTCCATGTATTTTTCAGCATTCATCTCTGCGCCTTGCAGCGTGGAGATGATTCAAGACACACCACGCTTGCACTTCAAGAAAAAGAAGATACGGTATCTTTCTTTAATGATCAGCCGGTAGGTGGCTCACTTACCATGACCTCAGTTATGATTAAAACATAATCGATACTTTTT
>NZ_JADBUB010000114.1:0-35934 GCF_020245865.1 Microcystis sp. M169S2 | reverse complement strand
TAATTGAGGGAATGAATACCAAAATAAAGCTTATTAAAAGAATGAGTTATGGATTTACCAATTTTCAACATCTTCGACTTAAGCTGTTTGCTTGCTTTAATTCATAACAAAAATTAACACACGAAAACCAGAAGAGCCAGGCTCATCTATCCAAACTGTCTCGATATCTGGATTTTCTAGCAAATCGGTGATAAATTCTAGGGTAGCTAAACGCGGGTAACGCCGAACTTGAGCTAGAGCAACTAACTCTGCTAAAACGTAACTGTGGGTGATGCTTTTACCTGCACTATCTAACAATTGGACAGCTTCTTCATGTCCTGGTTGATCACGATAGACATAGCAAAGTAACCCAGAATTATCGAGGAGTATCACCGATTTCATGTCTCCTCATGAGTATCTCCATACTCTCTCCCTAAGTCAGCATCAATGCTTTCATTATCTGCTCCTGTCGGATAGCCGCTAATTGAGCCAGCGTGCGCTCGAAAGCGTTGACGTGCTGCTTCTTTTTCGGCTTCCGTGCGTTGGTCTTTAGCTTTTGTTAAGCGATACTGTCGTTCGAGGGAAGTTGCTGCTAATTCTGACAGGTCGATCCCTAATATTTTAGCCTGCTGTTGCAAGGTGGCATAAACTTCATCGCTCAATTCTAGGGTTAAGACTTGACTCATTTGGCTGTACCTTCATTGTGGCTATTGATTAGATTAATTTCTTTTTTAACTCTTTGACCATTATAACCTCGGACATCAGCTTGTCTCTTCACAGTAGCACTGTAGTGGACTGTTTCAACTAAAATAGGGCAATAGATTTCGGCTTAAAGTCTTAGATTATAAAATTTATAGCATTTTTCTAATACACCAAATTAGCTGAAACAGTCCAGTAGGGTGGGTTAGCGACAGCGTAACCCACCGCATATTAGAAAATTGGCTCTTCTGGTTTCTGTGTGGAAATGAGGTCTATACTGATAGTTTATTTAACAAAATAGTCCTAAAAGTCTTTCCTAGTAAACATTTCACGATTTCATAAGCAAAAATTATCACACAAAGTCGAGAAGAGCCGAAAATTGATGGTGCGTTACTAAAGAGCCATGTTTTCTCACCCTATGAAGTTTTCCTTTAAAAAAGAGTTCAAAAACGGAAAGAATGTTTTACTCGACTCAAGAATAGAATTATTCAACTCCTGTTCGTAAAGCTCTATCTGTTTTAATGGATGATCTTGTAGCCACTTGTAAACAGCCATTCTGAAAAGACGACCGTTTGGGCAATTTACATGATTAGCAGATAAGACTAAGATTTCATCTTCAGGTAGTAAAGTAATTTGAGAATATTCAGGTTGCTTTTGCAATAGTTCAAGTAAGTGGTTTTTAGCATTAGAATCCAAGAATTTTGGATTGATCTCTATAGTATTAGAACTAAATTTGGCCGCGTTGAGTAATCCAGATAAATGGCTATGCTGAAGCTTGATATTTTCTAATTTATCAAAAATTGAAGAGTAGCTTTTTTCAATACTGGCTATGGAACTGTCTAGCAATCTAGTATCTTCACTATATCTCTCTATAGCAAATTGAGTAATAGATCGCAAAAGATTCTCATAATCATTGCCTAAATTGAGGTTAAGCTGTCTGTCTAATCTCTGTACACTTCTTCTATCAACCCGATCCATGAACTCAACTTGAATTAGATATTGCAATTCTCGAAATTCTGAGCGAATCTTTACCTTATGTTCCTCTTGTACTGTCAATGATTTAATAGTTGGGACTTTATCAAAATCAATGTAGTTACTGACAATAGAATTAATGCGCTCGACAATCTCGCCAGAAATACCAACTCCACCAAATGCTTGATGTAGCTTTTTTTGAAATTCCTCAGAACGAAATTTTATTAAACCTGTAAAACGGAGCATTGCAGCGACTGCTCTTAGTTGACTCAATTCATCATTGGCGGACAGAATATGTTTGAACTCATCTAGTAGGGTTTCCGTCAATTGTGAAGTAGAGTGATAGTCTCGCTTAGTATACTGCTCAATAAAATTCGCCGCAGAGTATTTGATTGTCCTAACATTTCCCACAAGCCTTTGATCATTTGAATCCACACGAGAAGACAGAATACTCAAAGCTTGATTTACCAGATTAACCCCTCTTGAGCGAAGAATATTTTGATTGAACTTACAAACAACAACACAGTCACTTCTATCACCGCTCTTGATAGCTTTTTCTAAGCTATCGAAAAGAAGAGATGTTTTAAAAACTGATTCATAATCTAAATTCTGAATTACGAGTATAGGGGAAAAATGTTGTTCTGGATCAAATTTTTCGCCATGTCTAGCATCTCGCAGTACTGATTGATTCAAAACTCCACTTAGACTAGGGATCAAGTCTTTGAGTTCCTGTTCAAGTTTTTCCGCTTTTTCATCAAAACTTAAACGCACAAGCTTATCTTGGACTTTCTTTCGGATAGCAGGATCTGGATTCGCCCAACTATCTTTATTACTCAGTGACTTAAAATCAATGATACCCATACTATTGCCCTTGATTGTCTGAAATTTTAACTTAAGGCATTGACTTCGAGTTGGTGTGTCTAACCACTAATTCAACCGCTTACTGCGGTCTAGCACCCCCCTTTATCCTACTATCCCACCTCCATCGGTCTAACACCTCATAAATAAAACTTAATACCGCACCGTGCGGTTTAATCACCCCCATTTGGGCATAATTACCGCAGGGGGCGGTCTAGTATCTCTGCCAAACCGATTTTACCGCATTTGCCGATGACAGAAGAAGCCCAGTTCCATCGACTGTTAGAACGAGTCCGAGAAGTCATGCGTCTCAAGCACCTTAGCTTGAAGACGGAAAAATCCTACCTCTACTACATTCGAGACTTTATCCTCTTTACACAACAAACGCCACCCCTCCAGAGATGGGAGTGTCCGAAATCCGCCAGTATCTGTCGCATTTAGCCACCGACAAGCAGGTGGCTGCCTCAACTCAAAATGTCGCTCTCAATGCCTTGCAGTTGACGGGCCAAAAAGTGCTTTACGTCCAGACACCACAATTTTGAAGGCCTGTAAGGAAATTGGCGGTTATCAACCCGTCACCTGGTTAGCAGGAAGGGATAAAAGCCGTTATCCCCAAGTTTATCGCCCCCATCCCTTAGAAAGCAGCAATTATGGGGCAGTTGACGGGATGATTGGGGTTGCTAATCAGAAATGGCGAGAAAGTCTCTTAATACCTCGTCCTGTCAATCAATTTCGTGGTTTTTTTCCCGAAGTTAACAATCAGAATCTTACTGAGATAGCGATCGAAATCAAGGAAACCTACAATGATTATTTAAAGTCAGCGCGATCGCTTGAAGACCTGAAAAACCAGCATCCTGAACTGAGAGAACCTTATATCGAGGTAACATCAACAAAAAGTCAGAGAACGCTTTGCCTGACACGGCTAGATCGGTTTGGGACTTTAGAATCGAGTTTTTTCAGCCAAGATAAGCAGTTTCCCGTTGATTTACAGCTTGTTAACAACAAGATTGACCGAGAGATTCCTAAATCTCTTTTGGCTGTAGCAACGCTCGATCTAGAAGGGAAATCAGTGGAACAACCCATTGGAGCGATCGCCTTATCCTCGGTAGAGGAATACAACCTGAAAGCGGGAATAAATATGTAGAGATGGTGCGTCAAGAACACCCTGAAAGTGAAAGACAGCAATTAGCGGCGGCTCTCTGGCATTATGCTCATAGCAGGGGTCATCAGTCATCAGTCATCAGTTATCAGATTTGCGTTTCAGTCCACTGATTACTGGAAATACTCCCCAACTCCCACTCGGCAATAACTACTGGCAGCCAGAAATACGTTCGGCTCCTATCATACTTTCTGCTTTTTGTCAAAAAAACTTTTTTTTTGCAATAAAACTACACAAAAAAAAGATCATCGTTGTGGGTGAAATTGACTCATTTACCCGTCTTAATTAGGATCACCTTCTAGGTGTGGCAAGGGTTTCAGCCATTGCTGCTTAAAAAAGCACAAAATAACCGACTATGAAATTCTATCAAATCGCTGTAACCATTGTAAAATCGTTGTTAAATAAAAATCTTTCTCAATTAATTCTTAAGAATTTGTAAATATTGCGAAATGTTAATTTAAATATTCTCAAGTTTTTGGAGTCAATAGATAATTTTTGCTTATCTTTGTCGAAAAATAGAACTCCTGCAAAAATCCAACATCTACCATTGGGTTAGAAGTCAGTTATCAGTTATCAGTTATCAGTTCACTGAGAAAACTCCCCACACCCCACACCCTACACCCCACACCCCACACCCTACACCCCACTTCTTATGAGAGATTCCATGTCGGGCCATCTAAGAGTACAACAACACTGCCTCAATCAAGTTAAATTAGCCGTGAGAAAGCAGGGCTTTAGCAGTCAACGCTCCTTAGCCAAAGAAGCTGAATTTAGTCTGGCTACTGTCAGCAACTTCCTGACTGGTAAACCGGTAGAACAAGCCACTTTTGAACAAATTTGTCGTCGATTATGTCTGGACTGGCAAGAAATCGCCGCCCTGAATTTTCAGCTAAAAACACCCCCTGAAGACAAAATTCCGGTTAATTCGGCAGCCAAGAGCGAAAAATTGGACACATTACCCCCCTATCCCAATGGGGCAGTTCCCCTTGGTTCCCCATTTTATTTAGAACGTCTTCCCCTCGAAGAACAGATAAGGCAGGAAATCAAGAAACCGGGGGCTTTAGTGCGGATAAAGGCTCCCAAAGAAATGGGCAAAACTTCCCTACTTTTGAGAATGCTCGATTTTGCCAAACAGCAAGGCTACCGCACGGTGAGTTTGAACTTAGAACAGGTGGACCAGACGATTTTGGCTGATTTAAACCAATTTTTGCGCTGGTTGTGTGCCAATGTCGCTCGTCAACTACAGTTAAAACCCCAATTAGATGAGTATTGGGATGAGGATTTAGGCAGCAAGATTAGCTGTACCGCCTATATCCAGGACTATATCCTTGAATCAATTACTGCCCCCATTGTCCTCGCTCTCGATGAACTTAATCAGATTTTTGAACATCCCCAAGTGGCCAAGGATTTTTTACCGCTGCTGCGTTCTTGGTACGAAGAAGCCAAAACCCTACCTATTTGGCAAAAACTCCGTCTTATCGTCGTCCATTCCACAGAAATTTATGTTCCCCTGCAGCTCAATCAATCCCCCTTTAACGTGGGATTCCCCGCACAGCTAAGTCATTTTAGTCTGGAGGAGGTATTAAAATTAGCCCAACGTTATCAACTCACTTGGGAAAATCAGGAAAAAGTCCAACAACTGATGGAGTTAGTGGGAGGACACCCAGCTTTGGTGCAAACCGCCCTCTACTATCTCAGTCGGGAGGAAATAACCATGACGCAAATATTAACCAGTGCCACCTCCGTCACGGGGATCTATGCCCATCACCTGCGGCGCCATTGGGCAGTATTAGAACAACAGCCTGAACTAGCAAAAGCCCTCGATCGGGTGATGAGCGCCGTGGAACCCTTACAATTAGACCCAATTCTCGCTTACAAACTCAGCAGTATGGGACTACTCAAACAATCAGGAGATAAAGTGGTACCAGGCTATGAATTGTATCGACGCTATTTTTTAGAGGTGAAATCCTCTATCAGTTATCAGTAAACAGTAATCAGTTATCAGTGAGGGTGTAGGGTGTAGGGTGTGGGGTGTAGGGTGTGGGGGGAATAAATAAAATAATCTCCTGACGACCGGCTCCTATCTCCTGACTCCTATCTCCTGACTCCTGACGACCGGCTACTAACCCCACCAACAAACTTTTTGCCGCAAACCCTACTTATGAATATGTCAATCAAAGATACTGTCCAAAATACTGTCAACGTTAGTAATTTTAGTCGCTCGCAACTCGGTCGGCCGGATGAGAACAATTTATATAAGGCAGTCGCCACAATTACTGAGGGACATTGGCCGGAAAATCTGTCGGGATACGTTTTTATCGTCTGTCCTTTTCATAGAAAAAATGACCGTCATTTGTTCTCTGGCGAAGGTGTAATTATTAGATGGGACTTGCAAGGTAAAAATAATCAAGTTAACGTTTACAGTAAAAAACTGAAAACTTGGGATAGTTTTTGGCGAAAAGTTTTACCGATATTTAATATTAGTCAAGCCACTTTTCCTGCCGTGGTCAGCATTTTGGGTTGTTCAGAAATAGCGAATACTGCTATGGTTAAACTAGAAAAAGTTGCCGAAGAGCAACAACTAGAAGAAACCCGATTAATTCTCACTGCCGATGCGGGACGTTACTGGGAAGTGGATCCGGTTTCCCTGGATACTATCACTCCGATTGGTTATTTTGACCAACATATTGTTTCCGTGCCTTTGTCTATTTTCCCAGTCCTAGAAAATACCGCTCATCCCTTCTACGACAAAAAAACCAAAGAATTTATCACCTGTGAATTAAAGCTAAAACTTGTATCGGGAGGTATGTTAAAAGATTTAGATAAATCGGTGTATATTGTTCTTTGGGATCAACAAAAACAACTTAAACCCTGGAAACTACAGGGAGCTATCCTCGATGGTAGTCCCCATTCGGTCATCGTCACCGAAGATTATATCATGATTCCCGATATGCCCTTTCAGATGGGAGTAGCCAAACTATTAGGTATCAGAATTAAGCCTGAAGAAACCTATCCGAAAACTCAAATTTATCTGGTTAAACGTCAAGATCTCAAGGAAGAAGAAACCACCGTTCCCTCGCGATTAATTACCTTCAATGGCGACAGTTATCACTTCCTTTGTAGTTACTATAGTACCAACGGTCAAATTCAGATTGTGGCCATCCAAAATGCCACTATTAGTTTAACCGAAGCGATCGAAAAAGACGATATCCAACATTTTACCGGTCAGAGTTATCCCCCCGAATACCACGGCATCCCCTGGATGTTTTCCTTTGACCCCGGAGTGCTGCGCAAAGTGGTTATCGAAGATGCCAGGGTGATGAGCGAACAGGCTTTCGTCCATCCGGGGTGGTTCTCTACCACTCTCTACACCGCCGACCCGCGGGAATTGGAACAGGGATACAGCGCCATTTATCAGGTTTATGCTGGTTATGTGCGCGAATTAATCTGTCGTCGTCAGTATATGGATTGTCGCGACCAAAGTAATCGCATCCTCAGCGATGCCGAACTTCCCTGTCATGACTTGCCCTCGGTATTAGCCAAGGTTCCCTTCGATAAGGATTGGAATCAGTTAACTGAACAGATTAGCCAAGAACAAAAAGCCAGTGATACTCATGTATCACATTTAGGTCGGGGACCACTGGATTTTTATGTTTGTCCCGATGGCTATATTTTAGATAGCATTCAGTTTATTCCCCAAGAACAGGGCTATCTATTTACGACGGTTTTAACCCCGACCAGAGTATTAGAAGCTTGGTTATTTAACCCTGACAATCTCAAGGACGGACCGATTGCTAAACTGAGTTTGCCGGAAGATGTTCACTTTGGTTTTACCTTGCATTCCGAGTATTTCGAGCAGGTGCTGCCTTCTCCCCGTCCTTCCGTCTCACAGGTAAATCAAGTCCTGTCAGCCTTGCGGAGTCTTGTTTTAGTTCCCGTAGAATTTTTCTTGGGGAAACCCGCAGCCATTTACAATCGCCAAGTAAAAAAATGATTGTTCTCAACGGATACGACATTCTTGCCCAAATCTACGAAAGTGTTAACTCGGAAGTCTATCGGGCCATTCGCATCGCCGATAATCAACCGGTTATGCTCAAAATCCTCAAGCAAGAATATCCCACCACCCAAGAACTAACCCACTACAAACAGGAGTATAAAACCATCTGCGGTCTGAACTTCGAGGGGGCGATTAAAGCCTATGGTTTAGAAACCTACCGCAGAACTCCCGTGATTATTTTGGAAGATTTCGGGGGTGTATCCTTAAAAAAATGGCTAGGGGGCAAACCTCTGGCCTTAAGGGACTTTTTAAGCCTTGCACTCCGAATAGTGGCTAATTTAGAGAAAATTCACAACGCCAAGGTTATTCACAAAGATATTAATCCTGCCAATATAGTTCTTAACCCCGAAACCGGACAGATTAAAATCATCGATTTTGGCATTGCCAGCGTCCTGCAGCGGGAAAATCCGGGGCTAAAAAATCCCAACGTCCTGGAGGGGACTTTAGCCTATATTTCTCCCGAACAAACCGGACGGATGAATCGCAGTCTCGATTACCGCACGGATTTTTATTCCTTGGGCGTTAGCTTCTACGAACTTCTCACCGGACAATTACCTTTTCGGGCTAACGATGCTTTGGAATTAGTTCACTGTCATCTGGCTAAACAACCTTTGGAGATTAATAGTCTCGTCAGGGAGAAAATTCCCCCAGTGGTGGAAGCAATCATCAGGAAACTGATGGCTAAAACCCCCGAGGAACGATACCAAAGTGCCTACGGTATTCGAGCAGATTTAGAAGAATGTTTAAGACAACTAGAAACAACGGGTAAAATTGAGGATTTTGTCATCGCTAGGCAAGATCTAGCCAATCAGTTCCAAATTCCCCAAAAACTCTACGGTAGGGAGATAGAAATCGCCACTCTCCTCACTGCTTTTCAACGGGTAGCCACCGCGGATAAAAACTCCTCTCGCACCGAACTGATGCTAGTTACCGGTTATTCTGGCATGGGTAAAACCACCCTAGTTAAGGAAATTTATCAGCCAATTACTGAAAAACGCGGCTTTTTTATCTCTGGTAAATTTGACCAATTTCAGCGCGATATTCCCTATGCTGCCGTGATTAGCGCTTTGACTCATCTCGTCAAGCAACTTTTGGGGGAAAGTCAGCCACAACTGCAACTATGGCGACAAAAACTCTTAAAGTCTTTGGGGGCGAATGCACGGGTTATTATTGATGTGATTCCCGAACTGGAATTAATTATCGGTTCACAACCAGAGGTGTTACAATTAGGAGCGATCGCTACTCAAAATCGCTTTAATTTAGTCTTTAAAAATTTTATTCGGGTCTTTTGTTCCCCAGAACATCCCCTGGTCATCTTTCTCGATGATTTGCAATGGGCAGACTTGGCTAGTCTCCAGTTAATAGAATTAATTATGCTCGATGGCGATATGGACTATTTATTTTTAATTGGTTCCTATCGCAGTAACGAAATTAATTCCACCCATCCCCTAAGTGCTACTCTCGATAAATTAGAGCAGGGGGGCATAATTATCAATCAAGTTATTTTAAAACCTCTGGGTCTTGAACAGGTAAATCGGTTAATTGCTGACACCTTAAATCATTCTCTTGATTATGTGCAATCTTTGTCCGCTTTAGTCTGGCAAAAAACCCACGGTAATCCTTTTTTTGTCAATGAATTTCTCAAAACTATCTACTGGGAAAATTTGCTATTTTTCCAATCGGGGCAAGAAACAACCACTAAAACCGATAATAATAGGGGCTATTGGCAATGGCATCTCGGCCAAATTCAAAGGATTGGCAGTACCGATAATCTGATTCAATTTATGATGGGCAAAATGCAGAAATTGCCCCCCGAAACCCAGGAAATTTTAAGTTTAGCAGCTTGTCTTGGCTCAGAATTTAATTTAAACATTCTAGCAGTAATCTCTGAAAAATCACCTCCAGAACTTTTACCAATTTTAACTTCTAGTAGCGAAGCTGGTTTAATTATTCCCCTCTCAGAATTGGATGAACAATTACTGATTCAAGAATATAAATTTGCTCATGATCGCATTCAACAAGGAGCTTACGCTCTCATCGAAGACAGCAAAAAATCTTTAATTCATTTGAAAATTGGTCGCCTACTTTGGCAGCATACTGCCGCCAATGAATTATCGGAAAAAATTTTTAAAATAGTCGATCATCTCAATCTTGGTTATCAACTAATTAGCGAGGAAAAAGAACGAGAGTCAGTGGCTAACTTGAATTTACTAGCAGCCCAAAAGGCAAAAGCAGCTAATGCCAAAACTGGAGCCTTAAAATATATTAAAATCGCTCAAAAACTTCTCAAAAAATCAAGCTGGAAAAATAACTATCAACTGACTTTAGATATTTATTCTGAAGCCACAGAAATCGCCTATTTAAGTGGGGATTTTGAGCAGATGCAACGCTGGGCTAATCTCGTATTAAAACAGGCAAAAACAACCCTAGATAAGGTGAAAGTTTATGAAGTAATCATCGAAGCTTATCAAGCCCAAAATCACGAACTAAAAGCGGTAGAAATTGGTTTATCCGTCCTCAAAAGCCTAGATTTCGAGATTCTTGAATCCTTAAAATCATCAGATATTAAGGAAGAACTCAATAAAACTAGGCAAAAATTAGCGGGTCAAAATATCGAAAATTTAAGTAATTTACCGCCGATAAATGAGGAAGAAAAATTAGCAATCATGAAGATAGCGAGTGCCATATTTCCTCCTGTTTATATTGCCGCACCTCATCTCTTACCCATCCTAGTATCAAAACAGGTTAACTTATCAATTGAATACGGCAATAGTTATCTAGCGGCTTTTACTTATGTCAATTATGGCTTAATTCTTTGTGGTCTTTTAGAAGATTGGGAAACGGGTTATCAATTTGGACGATTAGCTTTAAACATTGCTGATAAATTTCATGCCAAAGCCCTGATGCCGAAAATAATTGCCGTCTTTTCCGCCACTATTAGTATCTGGAAAGAACCGATTAAAAATTCCCTGTCCTTGTTAAAATCTTCCTATCAAACCGGTTTAGAAATGGGCGATCTCTACTACGGAACAACCTGCGCCTATCTTTACTGTTTTCATTCCGCCTTTATCGGACAGGAATTAACCGAATTAGCCGGAGAAATAGCTAACTATGATCTGGCTTTTGTTAAGCTCAAACAAGAAAACACCCGCAACTATCTAAAAATCTACGGTCAAACAGTTTTAAATCTGCTGGGGCGCTCGGAAAATTCCAGCCGTTTAGAAGGAAAATACTATCAAGAAACTGTTATGTTACCGTACCATCTAGAGGCTAATGATCTCTATGGTCTCTGTGCTTTATTTGTTAATAAATTATACCTTTGTTATCTATTTGGACAGTACGAAACAGCCATTGAAAATGCTAACCAAGCCCAAAATTATCTAGGGGGAGCCACCGCTACTTTCTTGATTTCTCTGCATAATTTCTATGATTCCCTCGCTCATTTAGCTATTTATAATCATCTGGACAATGACCAAAAACAGCAAGTATTAGAACGAGTGAAGAATAATCAGAAAAAGCAACAGGAATGGGCCAATCAAGCCCCCTCTAACTATCTCCATAAATTTTACTTAGTGCAAGCGGAAAAAGACCGGGTGCAGCAATCCTATCTAGAAGCCATAGAAAACTACGATCTAGCCATCGCTAAAGCCAAGGAAAATGAATACATTAATGAAGAGGCACTGGCTAACGAACTAGCGGCGAAATTCTATCTCGATTGGGGTAAAGTAAAAATTGCCAAAACCTACATCAATGAAGCTGCTTATCTCTATTCTATTTGGGGAGCAACAGCTAAAGTCAAAGATATAGAAAGCCGCTATTCTCAGTTAATGGTCAATAATTATGGTTCCAATTCCCCGACCGAAACTAGGAGAACTACCACCAGAAAAAATTCAGTTAGTCATTCGGGAGAACTGTTAGATTTAGCCACGATTATGAAAGCATCCCAAGCCATTTCTAGCGAGATAGTTTTAGATCAATTACTCGCCACCCTGATGAAAATTCTCATCGAAAATGCGGGGGCGCAGCTGGGCTATCTTATCCTAGAAAGCGGCGGACAACTACTGATTGAAGCCTCCGGTTCAGTGCAGGAAGACAGGGTGACAGTCTTTAAATCTCATGCCATCGAAGAACATCTTCCCGTCTCAATTATTTACTATGTAGCCCGGAGCGGTCAAACCGTTCTGAATAACGATGCTGCCCATGAGGGCGATTTTAGCAACGATCCCTATATTAAAACCCATCAAACCAAATCCCTGCTCTGTTCGCCCCTCCTCGACCAAGGACAACTGCGGGGAATTGTCTATCTAGAAAATAATCTCACCGTCGGGGCTTTTACCCAAGAAAGATTGGAAGTGCTGCAACTGCTCTCCAGCCAAGCGGCGATCGCAATTACTAACGCTAAACTCTACGCCGAAATCAAAGCCAAACAGAGACAACTAGCGCAATTTTTAGAAGCCATGCCGGTGGGGGTATTTGTCCTCGATGCCGGCAGTCAACCCTATTATGCCAATCAAACCGCCCAAGAGATTTTAGGAAAAGAGATAGTTAATATCACCACGGCTAATCAGTTGGGGGAAACCTATCAGTTATATCAAGCTGGAACCGATCGATTGTATCCCACAGAATACCATCCGATTTTCCGAGCTTTAAGGGGGGAAAAAAACACGGTGGATGATATAGAAGTTCACCAAGGAGAGAAGATTATCCCCCTAGAAGTGTATGCCACGCCTGTTTTTGACGAAAAAGGAGAAATTATCTATGCGATCACCGCTTTTACCGATATTACCGAACGAAAACAGGCAGAAGCGGAACGGATTCGCTTTACCGAAGAATTAGCCGAGTATAGCCGCACCCTAGAACAGAAAGTGCAGGAGCGCACCCTAGAACTCAGCCAAACCCTAGAAATTCTCAAAGCCACCCAAGCAGAATTATTGTTTGAAAATGAACTGCTCAGAAGTACCGAAGAATCTAGCACCTTTGACTACCAAGTGGGGGGCAGTTTACCCATGGATGCCCCCACCTACGTGGTCCGCGCCGCCGACCGTTATCTCTATAAAGCCCTCAAACGCGGCGATTTTTGCTATGTTCTCAATCCCCGTCAAATGGGTAAGTCTAGTTTAATGGTACGCATGATCGATCATCTCCAACACGAGGGCATCTGTTGCGCTCCTATTGATTTAACCCGCATCGGCAGCGAAAATGTCACTTCTGACCAATGGTACAAGGGGATAGCCTTCGAGTTAGGGCGACGTTTTGGCCTGCTCAAAAGGGTTAATCTTAAAGCTTGGTGGCAAGAACGGGAAGATGTCTCGGCAGTGCAGCGCTTGGGCGAATTTATCGAAGAGGTGTTATTGCTGGAAGTGGGGATACTGGACGGTTCTCCCCCGAAACCAATCGTGATTTTTATCGATGAAATCGATAGCGTTTTGGGCTTAAATTTTGCGGTTAATGACTTTTTTGCCCTGATTCGTTCCTGCTATAACCAGCGCGGTTTTAACCCGCTCTATCGGCGTTTGACCTTCGCTTTCTTCGGTGTTGTCACCCCCTCCGATTTAATTACTGACCACCAAATCACTCCTTTTAATATCGGTCATTCGATTCAATTGGAGGGTTTTAAGGAACACGAAGCCCAGCCTTTACTGCGCGGATTGGCCGAGAAAGTTAGTAACCCGCAAACTGTCTTAAAAGAAGTCTTTGCCTGGACAAACGGTCAACCTTTTCTGACCCAAAAACTCTGTCAGTTAATTCGCACCGCCACCTCGCCGATTCCCCCCAATGGTGAGGCCCCCTGGATTGAGGACTTAGTACAGAAGAAGATCATTGACAATTGGGAGGCTCAGGATGAACCGGAACATCTGCGGACTATTCGAGATCGACTTCTCAACAGTCATCGCTCCCAGTTGCTCCTGAGACTCTATGAACGGATTTTAAGGGAAAAAGAGGTGATTGCCGAGGATAGCCCCCCAGAAAAAGAGTTACTTTTATCGGGGTTGGTGATCAAAGACCAGGGCCGGCTGCGGGTCCATAATCCCATCTATCAAGGGATTTTTAACCTCCATTGGCTGGCCCGGGCAAAATCAACCTAATAAGTAGGGTTTACTGAAAAAGTTTTTCCTGGGGGCAGGCTGTAGGGTGTAGTATTTCTGTATGGGGGAAGTCGAATACTGACTCCTAAAGACCGACTCCTAACCCCCAAACCTTTTCAGCAAACCCTAATTATATATTGGCTTCAAAAACGGGACAATAGCCTTCAGCAACCACTTTAAAACCGTAGAGAGGAGAAGCGGGATTCCAACAGCGCTGACTTTTGTAGTGGACACAGACACGACAGCAATCCATCTCCTCTAAAGCTTTGGTGATGCGATTGGGACTCTCGCTTAATAATTCCCGTTGGGAGACTCCCCGCAATAATAATTCTTCCCCTTGCCAGCGAGCTTCTACCAGTCCCGTATCGGCGAAATTACTCCACCGGGGATCCCGGGTGATCGGCTCTGGTAAGGTGATAGTGATAATCGAATCCGATTCATTTAATTCTCCCTCATAGTGACTAGGGGCCGGAGGTGTCGGTTGCAGAAAGCGATCGCCAATAGGCAATTCCACCAGGGTTCCCACGGCCGGAGAATGGAGTTGATAACGGCTTTGTAATTCTTCTAAACTGGTCAAATCCGCTAGATATAGGGGGGAACCATGGACGAACATGATATGCTGCGGCCGCAGGTTATGGATCAGTTGGGTGGTGTTGCGACTATCGCTATGTTCGGCCAGTAGATAGGTTTCTTGGCTAATTAATCGCGAACGCTGTGCCGCTTTTAATCGGGGATTCTCCAGGTTGATATCGTGCAGGTGTTGGGGAACTAACATTAACCAAGGTTTATCCCCTTGCAGATATTTACTCACCTCCTCTAGGCGATCGATTAGTAAAATTATCGGAGTGGTTCCCCCTAGAGGTGTCGGTTTTTCTGGCAACCTTCGCAACCGGGGACAGATGCGCTCATCCCAAAATAAGGGCTGATGTTTGGCAAAATTCTGGACAGATGCGGGAAATTGTGGTAAAATTTCTAGGTAGGCATCGCAAGCTTTAGCGATCTTGCCCCCAACCCAGATATCAATGTCGCGGCCTGTGAATTGGTGGTGTGATCGCAGTAATTTTAAAATTTCTTGACCCAATCCCAAAGCGGGGACGGGTAGTAGGACATTTTGCCCCTCGGCGATCGCATGATAGATGCGATTCATCAACTGTTTTTCCTGCTGTCGTCGGTGGGGATGGCGTTCTGTGCCGTAACTGCCTTCAATAATCAGCACATCGGGGGATACTCCCCGCAGCAGATCGATCGATAATCCTTCCACCAGTTGAAAATTAGATAGGGAAAAATCGCCGGTATAGAGGACTTTATAGGTGCGTTTGGGGGTTTTGTAGGTGAAGAGAACCACGGCAGCCCCGGGTAGGTGGCCGGCCGGAAAAATCTCGACGGTGAGATCATCAAAGAGAGCGATCGGCGATCGCCATGGCCAACCCTGACAGAAACTGCCGATTTCCTCGGCAGAATCGGGCCATTGTAGGGGCAGCAGTTGTACTGTCACCTCACTGGCATAAACTGGCAATTGGGGATAGGTCTGATGGAGAGCGATTAACCCACGGATGTGATCGCTGTGGGCATGACTACAGAACACCAGATCCACGGGTGGTTTTTTGTTTTGGGTGAGGGGTTGCATATCGGCCAAACCGCAATCTAAAAGTATGCGATAGGGCCCGATTTTCAGGAGGAGACAAACCCCTTCCGATGTGTGACCGACACCAAAAGGTAAACAGGATAAAAGGGATTTCGACCCCCAGACAGCAGTAGAGCGTTGAACCATGGCAACCCTGATTATGATGACTGGTTAGTGAGCCGAACCATTGCCATCGTAGTTATCGCTATCGTAAAAACCGTTGCGGGTGCCGAAAAAGAGACAAGAGACGGTGAATACAGCCGTTAATGCCAACAGGATTAATTTGATGTCCATATAATTAGTGCAACTCCTCAGAGGGTATCTCCCCTAATACTAACCCAACTTTTTCGGTTGTTAGCAGCTAGGTTTTGAATTTGTCCCTGGGCGCTCAACCTCTTTTAATAATTAAACTTGCCAGTAATTTGTGATGATTTCATCAAAAACTACTGATAATTGTCGGAAGAATTAGCATTTTTTGTCATAATAGTCAAGAAAATTTCATGAAAATTTAGCCTGACTTTAAATGATCCTTTTCTCACGTGCGACGTAATGATACTAAATCCGTTGAGTATCTGCTACATATCAAGACAGGCAATAGGCAAAAGGGGAAATAAATAATCATTCTTTAATAACCGGATTTAGTATTAGACATCAGACAAAAGCAAACAATTTATTGATTTTGACTCAGATTAGCTCAATTCAATTATAGTGGAATTTTACTATGGGTTTTCGATTAAATTTGAAGGCTATTTGATTAGATGATAAAGTTAATTAAGGTTGATTAAAATTAAAGTTTGTTAAACTCGGCTAAGTCATTGGTCTTTTTAAGAAGAGGATAACGAATTGCTGTTTCATCGACTAGACTAGATAAATACTCATAAGTGTGACGAAGTTCATAGGCATTATCATCACTTTTTGCTTGGTTACACTGCCAGCATACCAGTTGTAAATTGTCAAAATCAAACATTTTTTCGGGACAGCGGGCTTTATTAATTATATGATCGATAGTGACATAATTGGGATGAAAAAATATCTGATTGATTTGATTAATAACTTTTTCCCCTTGAGAATTATTATATTCGTAACCCCTTTTGATAGCTTCTGACTGGGAAGAAGTTTTAAATTCTTCGCCATGCTTCATCTTTTTACCACAAAAAGGACAGGGTTTTTCTTTGGCCATTGTTCGATATTGATTCGGGCTAATTAATCCTTTTTGGGGATGTTCGATAACTGCTAGATGTTGATTAGCATTCCAGATTTCTGCAATTTCATCGGAGCTATATAATTGGGACAACTTTGATTTTGATACTTTAGTCATGGCAGTACATAATAATCATAATAAAGGATATTTAGCCAAAGCTTTATCTGCTATTTCATGCAAATTTTTAGAGACTTTTTCCAACTCTTGTTTTCCTTCTTCAGACATTTTTTGGGTTTTTTCAGACTCAATAATTGCTAAATCAATGGCTTTGACGAGATTTCCTTTATTTAATTCATGCTCAAATAAACTGACAACTTTATGAGTATTATTTTTAAAATCCTGAAGAAGTTCCCAAGAGCTTTTAACCTTTCCCCAGCCGCTATTATAATAGCCCTTTTTTCTCGCTTGTCTTTGTTGCTCTAGGGAAAGGCGATGAAATACTTCACTATTTCTTTTTTGCCATTGGCGATAGTTCATTTCTTCTAGTAAATTCATGGCTTCAGTTCCTGGTCATCTGCAAAGTAACGAGTGATTTCTTGCCACTTTTTGTCGCCATAGTTATTAATAATATATTTTTTAATATCCCCCATTTGTCTTCGTAGTTTATCATTAGTTTTTTCCAGAGATTCAACTGTAGAGATGGCTCGCTCTTTTATTTGTGTAATCCCATCCTGTTGTTGCTGAATAGTATTTTTTAGATCGCTCACCGCTAGATTATAACTGTCTTTATGAACTAATTCCTTTTCTAGTAAAGCCTGTTGACGTTCCCAGCCAGTTTTAGATAGACTAGCCTTTAACCATTGACCTAAACGATAAATCTCAGATTGATCAAAGTCTAATAAATCTTGACGTAACCGCTCTAACTTGTGTAGCAACTCATTAACTTTTTCTTGCCAATAACTGACTTCTTGTTTAAGCTCAACATTCTCGTTGGATAAATTCTGATTACTTTTTCCTAACTGTTCAATTTTGCCCTGGTGTCTGGATATTTGCAAGGACTGAGTTGAATTAACTTTGGCTCTCTCATTTCGTTCTTGTATGATAATCTGGAACAATTCCGCCGCTACAGGATCATCAAGATGTTCTACAATCCATTCTAGATGACGTGCTTTTAACCTATCGCTCAAATAGCCCTTAATTTCTATGTGTTGTTCTTTCAATAGGACCAGATTAGATTTAATGGTCATGACCGTAATTTTGACTTTAGTAAACTATCCATAGTTATTTTAGTACAAGTATAAGCTTTTGGAAAAAAGCAATCTTATCGGTCATGGTAGTTTTGCCTGTCTCTGGGAATCAACTCGGACTGACTAAAGAAACAAAGGAAAATGGAAATTTTGCCGATCTAGGGCTGGCCTTTGCTATAAGTGAGCTATATAGCGCCTCCTTGGCTAGTGAGGAAATTCTCAAACGCTAAAGCTGAGAGCTTACCGCTATAACTAAGCACACAAATCACCCAGACTGAGAAAATATCATGCGTATCGCTCACGATGTCACCGAATTGGTTGGCCGCACACCTTTAGTACAATTGAATCGGATTCCCCAAACAGAGGGCTGTCTTGGCCGAATTGTGATGAAATTAGAAGGGATGAATCCCGCTGCTTCCGTCAAAGACCGTATTGGCACCCACATGATTAATAGCGCCGAAAAAGCGGGTTTAATCAATCCAGAAACCACGATTTTAGTGGAACCCACCTCTGGCAATACGGGAATTGCCCTCGCGATGACTGCGGCAGCTAAGGGTTATCGCTTAATTTTAACTATGCCGGAAACGATGAGTTTAGAGCGCCGGGCGATGTTAAAAGCCTACGGTGCTACCCTAGAACTTACCCCCGGTTCCCAAGGCATGAAAGGGGCAATTTTACGCGCGCAGCAAATTGTCGATAGTATCCCCGGCGCTTATATGTTGCAACAATTTCGCAACCCTTCTAACCCAGAAATTCACCGTCTCACCACTGCTGAGGAAATTTGGCAAGATACCGACGGACAGGTAGATTTTATTGTTGCGGGTGTGGGTACTGGTGGCACGATTACGGGAGTCGCTGAAGTGATTAAATCTCGTAAACCTAGTTTTCAAGTAGTCGCGGTGGAACCTTTCAATAGTCCGGTGATTTCCGGGGGTAATCCCGGTCCCCATAAAATTCAGGGTATCGGTGCGGGTTTTATTCCAGAAGTTTTACGCACAGATCTGATTGATGAGGTAATTACCGTCAGTGATGAGGAAGCTTTTCAATTTGGTCGTCGTTTGGCAAAAGAAGAGGGTTTACTTTCGGGGATTTCTTCCGGTGCCAATCTTTGTGCCGCAATTCAACTGGCCCAACGACCGGAAAATGAGGGTAAATTAATTGTGGTGATTCAGCCTAGTTTTGGAGAACGTTATCTGAGTACGCTGATGTTCCAAAATATCGAGGAGCGCGAGTTAACTTTGGTGTAAAAAAATATCCTCCTCAGCCTCTAGCAGTCAGCTTTAGTTGAGGGCTGATTGCTAATAGCAGAGAGCTTTTTAATCATATTTCAAGAGGGATTTTTTCACCTGTAGGGGTATTTGTAAAGGTTGCGGTTTGATTGCTTCTTTGCCGGAAAAATTATCAAGTAAAGCCGAGCGCACTTGCGTATCGGTTTCTCGCGAGAGAAGATAACGAAAGTATTCTTGACATTGTTCTCGACGACTGGGGGAAAGTGGCATTTCACTTAAACGTCGGACTGCCATTAAGCGCATTAAGGGATCATTGACTGTTAATTTTTCTAACCAGCGATCGAAGTTTTTTGACTCATTTTCACCGCGATGGTCGAGAAAATGCCATCCTAGCAGGATTAAAGTCAAAACCGTGCCAAATCCTTGCAAAATTGAGGCCAAGGCCAACCAGCGATTTTCGGTATAGGTCCAAATGGCGACAGCGAGATAGGTGGCTAAACTGCCCAAACCGCCACAGACTACTGCTAAAGTTAACTTACCGCTATCGGCACTGAAAAAAGCACGCCCCCACAGCCACAGCGAGCGCCAGTTTTGACCCTGGAGATGGTAAACTCCAATCATCGCCCCCACTCCGGTTAAAGTAGCCAAAACTAACTGCCAATTCCACGCCCAGAGGATCAAAAAACTAGCACAAGCTGCCGCCCATGTCAAAAATTGACGGGTTTTTTTTGCCGCGAGAGTTTTGATGACTCGATGCTGCAGAGCGGGAGAAAAATAGGGAGGAAGACGGAATACTGAAGACACGGGAAGTTTTTCACTGAGGGTTTGATGATCACTATAGCCTGTTCTCAGGCAGACAGATCATTTTTCTTGGTAAAAATCCTTGTAGGAAAAGAGCGAAGTGCTAGGGTGGGCTAAAATTGCGATCGAGAATCGGCTAAAGTTCAGGTTGGCGAGCTTAGGTGTTAAGATGGTTTGCAATCAAACTCAACTTTTTTTAGTAATAAATAGCTCAACAATATTCTGTAAACTTATATACATAAATCTAAAGAAATATATTAATTTGCAATCCTTAGGGCAGTAAATTCTGATAGACGATCTAGAGTAGTAAGTATAAGTACCGCAACTAATTTTACCTAGTCAAGCTGGCTATCTAACTCATCTATATCACTTCCGAACAGAGTTAGAACTTCCTTTGTCTCGGTTGAGTCTTGCGGGACTTTTACCTAAAGGAAAATCTCGATAATTTTGAGTCATGATTCACTAGAATCCTCAAATATTCCATAAACTGGCGAGTTTTAAGAAACCTAGGAGGTTCATCGCTATGAAAAGCCGTCTTATTGTTTGTTGTGATGGAACTTGGCAAGATTTAGGACAAGGTTATCCTACCAATGTTGTCAAAATGGTGCAAGCTATCACACCACTTGATGATAGTAAGGGCAACCCCATCCGTCAAATCATCTACTATGACGAAGGGATTGGGACAAAACAATCTAATGCCGAGGTAACTGATACTTTAATTAAAATTGCTGGAGGTGCTTTAGGCATTGGCATGGATCATAAGATTGAGGATGCCTATCGTTTTCTGTGCTTAAACTATCAACCTGAAGATGAAATTTATCTCTTTGGGTTTAGTCGGGGAGCTTACACTGTACGCTGTTTAGCTGGGTTAATTTATAATTGTGGTTTGTTGTATCGAGAATTTATCCGACAAATTCCCAAAGCCTACGAAATTTACCGAGACAAACAAAACCCAAATAACGCACCTAACGGTAAAAATGCCATTGATTTCCGTAATCAGTATGGACGACGAGTTCCTATTAAAGCCTTATGCTGTTGGGATACGGTTGCTTCTTTAGGTATCCCTGATATCGTTCATTCTCTGCACTTGGATGAAAAGTTCAACGAACGTTATCGCTTTTATGATTCGACCATCAATCCTACAATTGAAAAGGCGTTTCATGCAGTTGCCATTGATGAAATTCGTAAAGTCTTTGATGTAACGCTAATGCGTCCCCATTCTACCCACATCAGACAACAAAAAGAACAGGTGGTTCAAGTTTGGTTTCCGGGGGGTCATGGTTGCGTTGGTGGAGGTTCTCAGGAAGAATCTGGCCTATCCGATGGAGCTTTATTGTGGATGATGGAACAAGTCGAAACCTTGGGTTTGGTCTTAGATAAAAGTTATATTCAACATGAAGTTCATCCCAATTGTAGTGCGTATTTTGATAATACGTCAAAATGGCCATTTAATGTAGCGGGAACAGCACCTCGCCAATTTGAAGGGGATGTTAGCAATTTGCATGAAAGTGTTAAAAATCGCTGGACAGACCTGAATCTTAATCCCCCTTATAAACCCGCTATTCCTGAAATTCAAATGATGCTTGAGCAAGAGCTTGGTGCTTTGAGAAAGAAAGAAATAGTCTCTGTTTAGCACTTCTCTCCCTTAGGACTATTTGGCGTTTGAATCATCACTCATTGATGACAAAAGTTTCCTCAAATGGGGATGGATGCTATGAAAAACTTGATGAGAAGTATTATTTTAGTTAGTTTAAGTCTGGCTGTTCTCCCCATTAATAGCCCCCATCTCCTGTCTCAATTAAAGGAAGAAAGCTATGTCAAAATCATCCAAAAGTTATTGATAACGGATAACCTAGAATCCGATCCTTTTGCTTTGATGAGAGAGGAAAGCTTAGGGAAACTAAAACTTGATCTTTCTGCTCAACAAGTTATCCAATTACTCGGAAATCCTAGACAAAAAGGAGGAGTAGAGTTTTGGGTAGGGGATGCAATTTATCATCAATATTGGTATTATCCTAATCAAGGTATTACCCTCAGCATGGCATCAGAAACTGAAAAAGGACAGCAAAATATTGCCTTTATTAAATTAGTGTCCCCTTCAACACTTCCAACCAAACGAGGCATAACAATTGGCAGTTCAATAGAGGAGGTTAGCCTTGCCTATGCCAAAGAAAAAGATCAAGAGATGTCAATACCTGATCAAACTTTTGTCGCTGGTTCAATTTATGGAGGATTGATTTTTACCTTTGATAATGGTCGGGTCATTGAGATTTTTTTAGGGGCGGCAGCTGAATAAATACCGATCAGTTAAGTCTTCTTATCTGTTGTTAAAACTTGTAATTTCAGGGATAGAAATTATGTCTTACTTTATTTTTCCACTTCGTCAAAAACCCAGTTTAAGCTATAAGGACGGCGGACGGCAATTCGGTGCAGATCGTCCCGGAGGTCGAAAACACGCAGGTTGTGACTTAATCGCACCAAAAGGAACGGAAATTTTAGCAATGGCAGATGGGAAAGTTATCGTCGGTCCCTATGCTTTTTTCTCTGGAACGAATGCTATAGAAGTGAAGCATGATAACGGAATGGTTATCCGTTATTGTGAAATTGGACAGATGCTTCCTCGTGGCATTCAAGTGGGAGCAAGAGTATCAAAAGGTCAAGTGATTGCCTATGTTGGTCGTCTTCATTCTGGCAGTTCAATGTTGCACTTAGAAATGTATCAAGGAACTCAAAATGGTGCATTAACACAAGCTGGAAATCGTCCTTATCAACGTCGCTCTGACTTATTAGACCCCACGGATATTTTAGATCATGCAACTTTAGTGGACTCAACACCCACACCTGATGGCGATATCGGCACAGTTAATGCTCAAGTTACTACGAGTCTTAATGTCAGAAATGATGCCAAGTTATCCGCACCTGTGCAGTTTACCTTACGTTTTGGGGAAACTTGTATTGTCCTAGAAAAAGTCACAGGAGATACCTATTCCCGTGACCAAAATCAATGGTACAAAATTTACAAAGACGGAAAAATAGGATTTGCGGCGGCAGTTTATATTGATGTCACCGAGCAACCTGAAGAACCCAGTAATCTGGCAAAAGGCCGAGTTAATAATCATGTGCAGACTGTCCTAAATGTTCGGAGTCAGGCCGCCACAACTGCCCCCATTCTCTTTGAATTAAGCCCCGGTGCCACCTGTACCATTCTGCAAGGAGTGACAGGCTCTCCCTATCCTCCTAATAATCAAACCCAATGGTATCAAATCCAACAGGGGGGACAAACGGGATATGCCGCCGCTTACTACATTGATAAATTCGACGAGAATAATCCTCCTCAAGTCTTGGAAATTGAGAGTGCCGAAGGACGAGTGAATCATCGGGTATCGAGTACCCTTAACGTCAGAAGCCAACCCAATACCAATTCAAACATTTTATTCACCTTAAGCACAGGAACAACCTTCAAAGTCCTAGAAGAAATTCCTGGCAGTGAATATGACTTTGGGCGCACAGATTGGTTAAAAATTGATTACAACAATCAACAAGGCTATGTGGCCGCCCATTACGTTGATATTAACCTCGATCCACCACCAGCCAGCCGTTGGGATCAAGCCTTAATGCAAGCTCCCACAACAGGTGCATCCGCAGCGACGGCTTCTCAGGATGGACTGTCAGCAGGGGTGCAATCTTCCCACAAAATGGCACAAACTGACCTACAACGGGTAAAAGCCATGGCCGATTGTTTCTGTACTGCTGCGGCTAAATTCGGTGTTCCGGCAGCTTTATTGGCGGCCGTTGCCAGTCGAGAATCTCGGTGTGGAAATGTTTTACACAACGATGGTTGGGGAGATGGGGGTAACGCTTTTGGCATCATGCAAGTGGACAAACGCTCCCATACGGTAGAAGGAATACCTGATGGTCCCAAGAGTTTAGCCCACGTTGAACAAGCTACAGGCATTTTTGCTAATTGCCTCCAACAAGTCCAACAAAAACATCCTAATTGGGAAGATCGTTACGTCATTAAAGGCGCAGCAGTTGCCTATAATTCAGGACTTCGTAATGTCCAGACCAAAGAAGGGATGGATATTGGGACAACAGGCAATGACTACGGTTCTGATGTCATGGCACGGGCGCAATATTACGCTAATCATGCGGATTTGAGTGTCTTCCGAATTAGCCTTTAAACTGCTACCGATCCGGCTCTTCTAGGTTCTGTGTGATAAGTTTAACTTACAGAGGATCGATCAATCTTTGTGTCCTTTGTGTCTTTGTAGTTCCTTCCACGCGCTCGCCAGAAAGAATGTATCTTAGAATACATTTTGCCCACCAAACCTAAGAGAGCCTCGATCCTAGTAGTCAGACCCCATAAGGGATTTATCTGGCTACTAGGGGATTATGAAAAGTTGGTTCTTCGTTACTTGGTATGGTTTGATCGGGTTTAGTTATGAAGATGTGCGTAATGTCGGACTTAAAAGCCTTGAATTTAACCTTTGGCTGGGCTGGGAGTGGCCTAACCATCTATCACCTCTTGATTTCAGGCTATATATCTTCATTCTATATCCCCCAGAGTTCCAGAAGAGCGATAAGCATAATCATCTCGCTCTCGTTAAAAATCACTAATTACTGTTGACTAACTCCTGCTTAATTGCTCGATAATTTTGATGGGCAAGGGGTAAAGTAAACCAAAACTGTGAGCCAACCCGGGGGGTGCTTTTTACCCCAATTCTGCCGGAGTGAGCCTCGATAATTTGCCGACATTGGTAGGAACCTAAACCAATCCCCGTTAGGTGTTGATTATGAAGATTTCTTACATATAAATGGAAAAGATGTTGACATTGTTCTTCGTCCATGCCAATACCATTATCGCTTAAAGTGCAGTAGAGCATATCTTGGTCAATACGAGCATCTAAGGCTAATTGAATTGGTGAAGGATTATGTTTTAAGGCATTATTTAATAATTGCTCAAAAACACTTCTTAGCTGACAAGGATCGGCATCAATAGCGGGTAAATTATCGGGGAGAAGATTAATAAAAGTAGCTTGGTATAAATCAAAATCTTTTTGCCAATCTTTGAGCCAAATTTCCACCTGTTCTTTTAAAAATAGAGGTTGACGATGCAAGATTAAAGGCCGTTCTTCAGCAAAATGATTTTCTGATAAAGCATTAATTAAAGTTAATTGTCGATCGCAACTACGCACCACCTGATCGAGCATTACTCGCGAGATAGTTACTTTTTCTGTTGGCCGACACTGGAAATTTTTTAACAACATCACTAATCCCATAATCGAAGTGCGAAGATCGTGGGATACTGCCTGTAAAAAAACCGTTTTCATTTCGTATAAACGCTGAATTTCCCGGACTTTTTCCCGCAGTTCGAGGGTTCTTGTTTCTACTTCCCGTTCTAAATTATTATTCAATCTTTGCACCCTCTGATATAGTTGCGCTTGACCGATAGCGATACAAACTTGGGTGGCTAACTGTTCTAATAATTTGACCTCGCTTTTTTGCCAATGACGGGGATGGGAATATTGATGGACTACTAAAGCGCCTAAATGTTGATGATTAACCGTTAGAGGTAAAACTAAAGAGGATTTAACTTGCAGGTATTCGTAATAACCCTTGAGAGTGGGCAGCGTTTGCACCTTAGCGGTATTATCAGCAATAATTAACTTATCTAAAGAAAATAATTGTCCCAATTCTTCTAGTAATTCTGGTTCGGGAAACCAACCCATGAGCGGGGGAATCTGGGGACGACGGGACTCGGCGATTACCTTGGCCCACCCCCCCTCTTGACAGTGACCGATATAGACTTGATCGGCATCGAGAAAATGTCTGATTTCCTCAACAATGGTATTTAAAACCTGATCTATATCTAAAGATTGATGGACTTTTAAAGCAACTTGTGTTAATAAATGTTCTCGTTCTAAAGTTTCATTTAAAGCTCGATCGATCTGTTGTCTTTCGGTAATCGCCGCCGATAAAAACAGAGAAGTTGACATGACAATGACTAAAAAGATTTGTAAGATCAGGACACCTCTGGTATAATCAGGAGCCTGTAGGATAAAAGGGCTGATTCCCCCGGCCAATCCCATCAAAGCTAAGATAGACACCAAAAAATTCGCGATTACCGCTCCCCAGGTCTGAAAACGCATGGCAGCCCAAACCACAAAGGGAAAAGGTAGATATTCGAGGTACTGCACCATACTCCAATCGGGGTTAGGAAAATTCTGTTGACCACCAAAAACCAGAGAACTCACCACCGTTAGCAAACTCAGACAAAGTAAGGCCTCGCCAAAGCGTTGGGGTTGCCGGGTTTCCCGCAGGGACTGACGATTGAAGTAAAAACGCAACAGCAGCGGCGTGGTCATTAATATTCCCGTACTATCTCCGAGCCAGATAATGCCCCAAGACTGTCCAAATTGCCGCCAATCCCAAGTATTTAGCCAACTACGGGCAAAAGTATCGATAGTGGCATTAACTGCCGAGGCCAATAAGGCCGCTAAAAATACCAGTAAAAGGATATCGCGAATACGCTGTAAAGTGGCGGAAAATCTCAGATAATGCAGTAATTGCGCCCCTAACAGAGCCGATATACTGCTACCGACCGCCGAAAATAGAGCTATGGGCCAACTTCCCCCTAAAAAGAAGGTAAGAAGCAAATCTCCGATAAAAACGCCTAAAACTAGCCTTTTTCCCCCTAAAAAAACAGCAGTTAAGCCAATACCAGCACTCATCCAAATTGGGGCAGGTCGCGACCCTAAATTTAAGCAGAGATAGCCTAGCCAACCAACACCCAGATAAACTAGGGCAACAAGCACAATTTTAGACCGATCTGATGAAATCCGTAGCATTTTCAGTTATCAGTTATCAGTTATCAGTTATCAGTCATCAGTCATCAGTTATCAGATTTGGGTTCTAAGTGAGCAGTGTGTATTAAGCGAGCAGTATTAAATAGTAGTTTCCCACTGTCTTTTCACTGTTTACTGATCACTGATCACTGGTCACTGATCGCTGATCACTGTTAATCCATCTCCAGATTGCCTAAACTAGGAGTAGTTCTGCTTCATGCAGATGGGTGAAAACCGTACATTTTCCCGTTAGGAATCAAAGATTATGCGGATTTTAATTGTTGAAGACGATCCTTTAATGCAGTTAGGTTTAGAACAAGCGCTCGGTGAACAGCCAGATTTTGAGATCGTCGGTCAAGCGAGTGATGGTCTAGCAGGGGTACAATTAGCCCTATCCCTACGGCCGGATTTAGTGGTCATGGACATCGGTTTACCCCGTCTCGATGGCATTGCGGCAACCAAACAGATTAAGGAAGGTTTAGCTAATGTTCATGTGGTTATGCTCACTTCCCACACTCTCCAACAGGAAGTGATCGCAGCTCTGGCCAGTGGCGCTGATGCCTATTGTATCAAGGGAGCGAGTCTCGATCGCCTTTTGGCCGCTATTGAAGCAGCTAAGGACGGGGCCACCTATTTAGACCCTCAAATTGCCCGTTTAGTCATGGATAATCTCAAACCGCCAGCAGTGCAACCTAATCCCAATCTAGCACTTTTATCGGAGCGAGAAATGGAGGTTTTAAAGTTAATTGTTGAAGGCAAAAGTAACGCTGAAATCGCCGAACAACTTTATTTAAGCACCAATACGATTAAAACCCATGTGCGGGGAATTATGAATAAATTGGCCGTGGACGACCGAGTACAAGCGGCGGTAATTGCTCTGCGTTCTGGTATTGTTTAAGGAGAAAATGGCGATTTACCCACAGGAATATTCTACCTCAATTGCTACTGCTACAATTGCTCAAAAAATCCCTTCAATCATTTATAATAACTTATCGACCTATCTCTGTTGGACAAACCATGACTATCGCTGAAAGCTTACCCCTAGTGGAGTCCCATGTCAACCCTGAGATAATCTTCCCAGAAGGCGAATTTTGGAGTGATGAACCACCCTTGGAAAGTAACCTACATCTACAACAAATTATTTTATTAATTCAGTGTTTAGAATGGTGGTGGCGCGAGCGAGAAGATTATTTTGCCGCCGGCAATTTAACCATTTATTACAGTCCCAACCAGAAAAAGTCAGAATTCTTTCGTGGTTCCGATTTTTTCGTCGTTTTGGGGACAAATCCCAATCCCAACCGCAGAAGTTGGGTAGTTTGGCGAGAAGAGGGCAAATATCCCAATTTAATTATCGAAATTCTCTCCGATAGTACCGCCAAAGTTGACCGAGAGGAGAAAAAACAAATTTATCAGGATATATTTCGCACTCCCGATTATTTTTGGTTTGACCCAGAAAGCCTAGAATTTGAAGGATTTACCCTAATTAGCGGTCAATATCAACCGATTACCCCCAATGCTCAGGGACGGCTCTGGAGTCAACAATTAGGCTTATATTTGGGTTTATCTGCCAATAAATTGCGCTATTTTACCCCGGAAGGGGAATTAGTACCCACTCCCGCAGAAGCGGCACAACAGGCAGAAAATCGGGTTTTAGAGGCAGAAAACCAAGTCGAGCAAGAAAAGCAAAAAGCGGCGAAATTAGCGGCTAAACTGCGGGAATTGGGCATAGATGCCGAGGAAAATCTCTAATCTTCTTTTTTGATTAGATGACACTGTTTTCCGTCAGCGGTGAGGGGATTTGGTGTCATCTAGAGGCCCCATACTAAATCCGGTTATTAAAAACTGATTATTTATTCTCCCCTTTGCCTTTTGCCTCTTGCCTTTTACCTGTCTTGATATGTAGCCTATACTCAACGGATTTAGTATCATAGTTGACTAATCGCAGAAAGCTCCGCGCAAGCGTAAATTTTCCCGCAATTCCTCGGTCATACCCACGTTATCGGCAAACTTTGCCCCCTTCACTTTTGCCCCGCTAAAATTCGCTTGAGTGATGTTGACTTCAACCAAATTAGCTCCTTCTAAATTGGAGCCAATTAAATTAGCTAAAGCCAAACTAGAACGATAAAAATCAGCATAACTTAAATCGGCATTAGCTAATAAGGCTCCGCTTAAATCCGCTCCCTTAAAACTAGCATGACTGCCGTTAATTTCACTTAAATCAGCATCGGTTAAATTGGCCCCCCGCAGATTAGCTTGATAGAGATTAGCCATACCTAAAGATATACCACTTAATTCCGCTGCCAGAAGATTTGCCCCAGTAAAACCCGTTAGGGGATCCAGTTCAGCTAATTGGGCTAATTCCAGAAAATCATCACTAACAGCAGCATAAATTCCCTCGATTTGTGTCTGCAATTTCTCTAAATTTTCTGATGCTGCCGGTTGCGGTTCAACTAGAACATTATCTAATTCCACCTGCGATGAACCCAAAGAAATACGACTTAAAAAAGCATCAAATTGATTTTCCATTAGGAAAAATGCTAACTTTCGCTCTAAAATACTATGTTTATTGGGACTTAGATCGTGTTTCCATAATCCCGATGTTTCCGTGATACAGATATCGGCAGCTGTCAGGGAAAATTGCACCGTCAGATGATAAGGTTCTTCCTCCACACTGACGGTTCCTAGGTTAATCCTTTCGATCGCTCCTGTAAATATTGACTGAGGACTTTTGAAAGATAACCGCCATTGATGATTATTAATACGATTTATGTATAACTCTTGACTCGAAAGAGGATTTGGTGTTAGGTGACAATTAACTAAAACAAAATCTAATTTTCCTCCTTTTAGTCCCCATTTGATTTCCCCGCCGAGGAGAGATTGAATTTGAGCTTGTAGGTGTAAAGTTAAATATAAATCAAATTTTTGCGAGTCGGTGGCTACTGGTTCTAGGGTTAACGATACACTATCGGGGTAGCGATCAAAGGCAGCTAAAAGACGCATAATCTAAAAAAGAAAAGTCAAAATAAACAGTAAAAAAGTGGTGTTTCTCTGGCTCCAAAGCCGAGAACTCACCCCTATTTAAAACAATAGCTGATTTTCTCGATCCTCGCTGAACATTTCTTCAGCGATCGCTGAATGATTACCCCTGAAAATCAAGATTAAATTAGTTGACTTTCTCTTTTTTGCCGATATTGCCGTCCGCATTAAAAAACATCGGTAAAAAGCGTTCCATAAACATTTGTGGATCACGATTCCAGGCTTTTTGAGCCGCTTCTACCCGGAATAATTGCAATTTCGGGTCGAGAAGGGTTTGGGGTAAACGTTCCATCAGATATTGAGGACGTTCCCAGAGCGGCATAGTGGCGGCGATGTCCATTAAATGACCGAAGCGGCGCAATTCTGCCCCCAGGGTGATATCCATACCCGATTCATAGGCGGCCTGTTCGATCGCTGAGTATTTGGCCTTAGCTTTTTCGACTTTTTGCCGATGTTCGGGGCTTTTTTGAGCAATTTTGGCTAACCAACGATTACCCCAACGCACATGGCCCGCTTCTTCGGGAAAGATTTTGGCGATCGTTTCCTGAATTTTCAGATTTTCCGGGGTTTGTTCCCCTGCTTTGAGGGCATAAATATGGGCGGCAAAGTATTCGCATCCCCGTTTTTCCGTGACGTTAATTGCCGCTAGGGCCGCAATCAGTCCATCTTCCCTTTGTTCTTCGCCTTGGAATTGATCTTGATCGAGAAGACGTTCAAATTCATCGATATAGGACAACCCCGGCGGTTTCCCCACATCGGCCCCCAATTCGATTAATAAATCGGTTAACCAGTAGGCATGGCGGGCCTCATCGGCGACGTGACGGGAAAGCTCCTGGATCAGTTCTTTCGGTTGTCCGTCTAGGGTTTCGATCAGTTCGGTCAGGTCTTTACAGCTACGTTGTTCGTTGTAGCGGTAACGGTTGAGGGTGACAAGATGAATTTCGCGATCGCTAATGACACGCTTCATGATGTCGCGAGCGCTCATCGTCTTCTTGAATTTACGAGGGTAAGCAACGGTCATGATTTTGTATCGTTTTGTAAACGGCTTCCCGTATTCTAACGGAGTTTTTTGGCTCTCTTGGATTTGGTGGGTAAAATGTATTCTAAGATACATTCCTCCTAGAGAGGGGGTGGAACGAACCACAAAGACACAAAGGACACAAAGATCGATCAATCCTATGTAAGTTAAACTTATCACACACAACCTAGAAGAGCCATTTTTTCCCGATCTGGCAAGGGATTGGCAAGTGGCCAGCTTTTTTCAGTAACCAGTGAAAGATAAGCTGCCCGCGCATTTAAATTGCTTGTGGAGATGAGATACTCTTTACTGTTGGCTCTTGCAAGAGTAAAGAGATTGGGGGAAGATTCGGCTAATCTAAGAATAAGCGGTTAAAATGCGTCTTAGCTTATCAAGGACAACTAGAACTGTCTATGAACACATTTACTCCCCATCAAATTGTTAGTTTATTCTGCAAAAATCGAACTTTATACGGAGAAGTAATTCAGGTTATCGAAAGTCGTTCGGCTCTTTGGGTGCGTCCTCTTTGGTTAATTATAGCCGATAATTTTGAGGCCATTGATGTGCGGGAATGCTCCGATTTAATTCTACCTATCAACTTATTTAACCCCGCCTTAGATACGGAAGTTTTACCTCTATTTTCTCAAGCAATTAAAGATAATTATATCGCCAATATTTCCTATCCTCTCCAGGACTTTGTGCAGAAAGTTTGTCAAAATTATCCCGAATATTTTCAGAAAAATCTATGATTGATGAAGGTTACGTTAAATACAATTGTACTTGGATTCCTGACCGTCCCTTAATAAGCTCAGAGATTGCAGAATTAAATTATTGGCGCAATCGCCTCTATCGATTAGGATTAATCGGTCAATACGATAACGGAATCGGTTTTGGGAATGTGAGTCAACGAGGAAAAATAGACAAAGAAATCATTATTTCTGGCACTAACACCGGGGGGATTCCAGTATTAAATGAATCCCATTACACCACAGTTATAGACTACGATTGGCAAGAAAATCGTGTCACTTGTCGGGGAACAATCGCCGCTTCTTCGGAAACTCTCACCCATGGAGCAATTTATGAAGCGAATCCCCAGATTAATGGGGTGATTCATATTCACCATCGCCCCCTGTGGCAAAATTTAATGTATCGAGTGCCGACCACTCAAGAAAATATCGCCTATGGAACCCCAGAAATGGCCGCAGAAATTATCCGTTTATGTCAAGAAGAGCGTCTAGAAGAGCAACAAATTTTAGTGATGAGTGGTCATGAAGAAGGAATTATCGCCTTTGGGCAAGATTTAGCAAAAGCGGGCAACTTATTATTATCCTACTACCAGCAATCTCAATCATCTTGAAAGTGACCTCCTTTCCAACTCACCGCCGGGGAGACAAAAGTGGTTTTGATTTAGTCGTTTTCATGTTAACTTATTCTGTAGATTTTCGTTTTTAAGGAATGCCATCGTGATCAACATCTTCCATCATCTATCTGTCTCGATCGACTTTTCGCCTCTTACCAATGTCTTGATGACTATTTCCGAGCAAGACGTGGATATCATCGGCAATGTCCAGAAAGCCTTCTCAAATTTCGTCAAAACTGGGCAAGCATGGGCCCTATTAATCGGTTTCATTGCCGGTTATATGTTTCGAGGTTTTACTTCTTATTAGCTTTTCGCCTATCGGCCTTCAGCCAGAGCGAGCAATTCTTGCTATTCTTATGTTTGTAGGGTTGGAGATTTTTCTAACCTGAAGCGGTAATGCTATCAGCGCCGGATTATTCCCCAAAATTGTCCAGCATATTTTGGTTAACTTTATCCACAATCATCTAACGAAAACAGTGACAGCAAAGAAAACTTGGAGCGATCGCTTTGAAGGTAGTCTCCATCCTACGATCGTAGAATTTAACGCCAGTATTGGTTTTGATATCGAATTAATCGAGTATGATCTCACCGGATCGATCGCTCACGCTAAAATGCTCGCCTATACGGGTATTATCAGCCCCGAAGAAGCTGATAGTCTCGTCTCTGGATTGGAACAAATTCGTCAAGAATACCGCACCGGCAACTTTAACCCCGGCATCGATCAAGAGGACGTGCATTTTGCCGTAGAACGCCGTTTAACCGAGATTGTGGGAGATGTGGGCAAAAAACTGCACACGGCCCGTTCGCGGAATGATCAGGTAGGAACGGATATTCGTCTGTATCTTAGACAACAAATCGATGATATTAGGCAAGAAATTCGCAATTTTCAGCAAGCTTTAGTCAATCACGCTGAAAACCATCTGGAAACCCTGATCCCCGGTTATACCCACCTACAGCGCGCTCAACCGATTAGTTTAGCCCATCATCTCCTAGCTTATTTTCAAATGGCCGAACGGGATCACCAAAGATTAGGGCAAATTCGGGCCAGGACTAATATTTCGCCCCTAGGATGTGGCGCTTTAGCGGGGACGACTTTTCCGATCGATCGTCATTACAGCGCCAATTTACTCGATTTTGAGCAGGTGTATAACAATAGTCTCGATGGAGTCAGCGATCGAGATTTTGCCATTGAATTTATGACGGCCGCTAGTCTGATTATGGTCCACCTGAGCCGTCTGAGCGAAGAAATTATTCTCTGGGCTTCCCAAGAATTTAGTTTTATCACTCTCACCGATAGTTGTGCCACGGGATCTAGCATTATGCCCCAGAAAAAAAACCCCGACGTTCCCGAATTGGTGCGCGGCAAAACAGGGCGGGTTTTTGGGCATTTACAGGCGTTATTGACCTTAATGAAGGGTTTACCCCTGGCCTATAACAAAGACTTGCAGGAGGACAAGGAGGCGTTATTTGATGGCGTTAAAACCGTGCGGATTTGTTTGCAAGCGATGACGGTACTTTTAGCCACCGGAATTCAATTTAAAACCGACCGATTAGCTAATGCGGTGGCGGAAGATTTTTCTAATGCAACGGATGTGGCGGATTATTTAGCCAGTAAGGGAATTCCCTTCCGAGAAGCTTATAATTTAGTCGGGAAAGTCGTTAAAAGCAGTTTAGCAGCGGGTAAGTTATTAAAAGATTTAACCCTGACGGAATGGCAAGAATTACATCCAGCTTTTGAGGCCGATATCTACGACGCGATCGCTCCTCGTCAGGTGGTGGCAGCCCGTAATAGCTATGGTGGCACAGGTTTTGAACAAGTGCGATCGGCTTTAATTCAAGCTAAAGCCATTCTCGATCATGATTGATATTGTTAGGGGTTGGGGGATAGGTGTTAGGCAAAAGTCCTGACTTGAAAGAGGGTGTAGGGTGTGGGGTGTGGGGTGTAGGGAAGGAAACCTCTTTCTTCTGACAATTAGCCGAACCTCCCCCAATCCTTTTACTGTTGCCTTTTGCCTTTTGCCGTTCGGCTGAGCTCACGGCCGAAGCCTTTTGCCTCGTCTCAACAAGCAATTTAAATTACGAACAGCTTATATATGGGTCGTGTTTGGCATTTTATTAAAAGTGTGATGGGAATTATCTTTCGTCATCCTGTAACTGGGGTGACAATAATTCCGCTGCTTGCTGATGGTACAATTGTTTTAATCCGACGCAGAGACACCGGCAAATGGGCCCTACCGGGGGGAATGGTCGATTGGGGGGAAGATATTTTTAATACTGCTCAAAGGGAATTAAAAGAGGAAACAGGATTAAATTTAGTCAGTTTAGGGCGTTTAGTGGGGGTTTATTCCTCTTTTGACCGTGATCCGCGTATTCACTCAATTTCAGTGTTAATTGAAGTGACGGCTGCGGGGAATTTTCAGATCAAAGATACATTAGAAGTTAGCGAGGTGAGAGCTTTTAGCGTCGAAACTTTACCTCTAGGTAATCTCAGTCACGACAATGATCGCCAACTAGAAGATTATCTCAAGGGTGCCACTGTAGTGGCTTGATTTTTTCCTATTTGTCAACAGTTCCCTTAAACGTGACTCCATGCTAGAAATTGTACCTGGAATTTTGGTGAACAGGTGGTGGTGGTGATTCGGTAGTAGTAATGGCGGCTTAATCCTTTGCTTTGCTGTGCATTGTAGTCATGGATAAAATACCAAAGGGTTCCCCAACGTGATTCTCCATTTTTTTAGAGAAAGATAGACTCTCTCTCACCAGCAGATAAATCCTTTATCGAAAGGTATTATTTAGGGTCTGCTGAAAAAGTTTTTCCTGGGGGTAGGAGTCAGGAGTCAGGAGTCAGGAGTCAGGAGTTTCAGGCTTTGTTGCCCTTGTTTTTTGTACCAAGCGATGTACCACAAGAAGGATAATGCAAGGTTTTTGAAAGTCCCAATCCTATTTTCTTGCACTAACATCGGACTTTAACAGGTCAAAAGCCTTATTTTAAAAGGGTTTTACCATTATTCAGCAAGCCCTATTTAATCTTTCAATAGGATTAGTTTGACCAGTTTTTTGACCTACTGCCCGATGACGTTTACTAGGAATTACTGTCTTATAGGACTCCCAAAAGTCTGTGTAAGCAACAGCGCATTGTCGGTAAACACCTGGTAAACTGGCCCCAAAGTTTTTTGGCTGATTGACGACTCCTATCTCCTAAATAGCAACCCAAATTTCCCTTGTTTTTCTATCAATTAACCGCCAAATATAAACTTTTATCGTCTTAGAAAAAACAAAAGACCACCCTTCGGCTTCTCTCAGGCTTCGGCCGTGAGCTCAGCCGAACGGGTCAACGTCGAGGCTTCGACGGTGAGCTCAGCCGAACCGCGAAGTCGAGACGTTGACATAGTTTTGTAAACATGACCAACTTACCCCTGTTACTCTAGCAATTCCTCGTAAGGAAATTCGTTCGATCAAGAGTTTATCAATTAATTGTTTGGTTTCGTCAGAGACGGTTTTATTAGTGGTATTGATCACAAACTGACGACCACATTCTTTACATTGACGTTTGGGTTTTCCATTATGAATAGAACCATTCTTAATCCTATGGTGAGAACCACAATTAGGACAGGGGAATAGAGGTGAACTAGGGGGGGGATTTTGTTCGGTGCTAGACTGATATTTGAGTAAGCCAGACAGAAGCCAGAAAAAGATATTTATCAGAAAAGTCATGATCAAGCTAGAGGTTTAAAGACTGATCGGGTTCCAATTATTTTTATTAATAAATATTTTACACAATTCATACCAGGTAAGCAAGAGGGCTACGCCACTACTACCAAAT